>DBFL01000003.1:4202-9523 GCA_002294285.1 Candidatus Neomicrothrix sp. UBA881 | reverse complement strand
TTATTAGCTTCAGCCATTTTGTGTAAATCCTCACGACGCTTTACTGACGAACCAATTCCATTCGCAGCATCCATTATCTCATTAGCTAGACGCTCAGACATGGACCTTTCTCGTCTTTCTCGTGCATAATCCACTAGCCATCTGACAGCTAATGTGGTCGCTCGACGGGGCTTCACTTCGACAGGAACTTGATAAGTTGCTCCTCCAACACGGCGGCTTCGTACTTCCAGTTGTGGTCTTATATTTTCCAAAGCGTCTTTAAGAACACCTACTGGTTCACTTCCTGTCTTTGTCTCCACCACTTTCAAAGCTCCATAGACAATTTGCTCTGCAGTAGAGCGTTTACCATGTTTTAAGACCTTATTTACTAACTGAGTAACTGCACTAGAACGGTACACGGGGTCTGGTGTAAGACTTCTTCTAACAGCTGGTCCTTTTCTAGGCATAATCAGTTGTCTTTCTTCGCGCCATAACGGCTCCGAGACTGACTTCTTTCAGAAACCCCAGAAGTATCGAGCGTGCCTCTTACTATCTTGTAACGAACACCGGGCAGATCTTTCACACGACCGCCTCTTAATAGAACAATTGAATGTTCCTGTAAATTATGCCCTTCGCCAGGTATGTAAGCAGTTACTTCCATTCCACTTGTTAAACGGACCCTTGCAACTTTTCTAAGAGCTGAATTTGGTTTTTTTGGAGTTGTCGTGAAAACCCTGGTGCAAACACCACGTCTTTGAGGAGCGCCCTTCAAAGCAGGAGTGGCTTCTTTCCTGCGCTTCGATTGACGTCCTTTACGAACCAGTTGTTGAATTGTGGGCACGACTTACCTCAAACCTTGCCTATTAGAATTGAAATGCGCAGATTTAACTACGACACGAAATATTGAGTCTACGCTAGGCATCGTCAGGTCACAATAAGAAATCTAAGTATCTCATTCAATTTCTTCAATGGCTTCTTCAATAGCACCATTAGCCAAATCTATTACATCCGCTTCATAAGCACCGGCAAAACCATTTTCAGTATCATCACCACTATCTGCCTGATTTGCTAGCCACTCAGCTAAATCTTTTTCTTCATCATCTGAAGAATAAAAATCCATTGGCTTATATTCAGGAGCGTGTGTGCCAACTCGTCTGTACTCTTGACGTCCAGTTCCAGCAGGAATCAACTTGCCGATTATTATATTTTCCTTCAATCCCACAAGCTTGTCACGTCTACTCTCGATCGCAGCTTCTGTTAAAACACGAGTTGTCTCTTGGAAAGACGCCGCTGAGAGCCAAGAATCAGTAGCAAGTGAAGCCTTTGTGATACCCATTAGTTCAGGTCTACCTTCAGCTGGCTTTTTTCCCTCTTCAACTAAACTCCTATTAGTCGCAGCAAAAATAGGCGAATCGACCTGTTCTCCTGGAAGAAACTCTGAATCTCCTGGATCACTGATTCTTACTCGTCGAGTCATCTGCCTTACAACTAATTCAATATGCTTGTCATGAATTGAAACACCCTGATCTCGGTAAACTTTTTGAACTTCATCTACCAAATACTGTTGAGTTTCTCTAACTCCTTTGATCTCAAGAAGTTCTTTCGGATCTCTTGGACCTTCAACTATTGCATCACCAGCAAAAATTTCATCTCCATCTTTAAATTCCAAACGTGAAATACCGGGAATCAAATGAGTTTCTTCAGTACCATCATCAGCTACTACTGTGACCTCACGACCTTTCCCTTCGTCCTCTCCTATTCGAATTATTCCAGAGATTCTCGACAAGGTTGCCTTACCTTTAGGGGTACGGGCTTCAAATAACTCAACTACACGAGGCAGACCTGCTGCTATGTCTCTTCCAGCAGCAGCAACACCACCTGTATGGAAAGTTCTCATTGTCAACTGCGTACCTGGCTCACCAATTGACTGAGCAGCTATAACACCTACTGCCTCACCGATTTCTATGGGTTTGCCTGTTGCTAGAGACATGCCATAACAGGCTCCCGAAACGCCCTGATCTGAATCATCAGTTAAAGGCGATAGAACTCTAACTCGCTCAACTGCTGGGTCATCACGCAAAGCGATCATTTCTTCTTCGCCTACAATTGTTCCCTTTTCATACACAGTCCCATCAGAAAGTTCAACATCTTCTGCAAGTGTTCTACTAAATAATTTAGTTTCTATATGAGAACGGAAACCTGGTTCATCCTCTCGGATATTTTCAACCCAGACTGAACGCAATGGCTTTCCACTATCAAAAACGTCTTCGTCATTAATAATCAGCTCTTGACAAACATCAACCAATCTTCTCGTCAAATATCCTGAATCAGCTGTTCTTAGTGCAGTATCGACAAGACCTTTTCTAGCTCCTGGAGTCGCAATAAAGTATTCCAACATAGCTAGACCTTCTCGGAAATTTGATTTGATTGGTCTTGGAATTAAATCTCCTCTTGGATTGGCTACAAGGCCGCGCATACCCGCTATTTGTCTAACCTGCATCATGTTTCCACGGGCACCAGATTTCATCATCATGTCGATGGGGTTAAATTGGTCGTCTTGGAGAACTTCAGCCATTCTTTCTGTTATTTCAGCAGTTGCCGCATTCCAAATCTCGATTTCTTTCTGCCTTCTCTCACCATCTGTAATAATTCCTCTACGGAACTGATTTTCAACTTTTTCAGCATCTTTTTCATACTTATCTAAAATCGCCTGCTTATCAGAAGGAGTTTTTACATCTTCAATTGAGACCGTAATACCTGACTGTGATGCAAAACGGAAACACTTGTCTTTCAAACTATCGAGACTGTTTGAAACAACTTTCTTTGGATAATGACGTGCTAAATCGTCAACAATTGACCCCATAGCTTTCTTATCTACTTGGTAATTGACATAACCAAAACCAGCAGGAAGGGCCTCATTGAATAGAACTCGTCCAGCAGTAGTCCTCTCCCAAACAAGTCCATCACCATTTTCTGATTCAAGAGCCAAATCTGGGTAATTATCAGATCTGAACTCAATTAATGCATGCAAATGCAAAGACCCGCTGTCCAAAGCTTGTTCAATTTCATGAATTCTTCGGAAAGTCCTACCTTCACCCTTTGCCCCCTCTACTTCACTAGTCATGTAGTAGCCACCTATGATCATGTCTTGAGTTGGAGTAACCAAAGGCCTACCGTGGGCTGGACTAAGTACATTGTTTGCAGAAAGCATTAGAACCCTAGCCTCTGCTTGTGCTTCTGCTGACAAAGGCAAGTGAACGGCCATCTGATCACCGTCGAAATCAGCATTAAAAGCAGTACAGACTAGAGGGTGTATTCGAATAGCTTTACCTTCAACCAAAACAGGCTCGAATGCCTGAATTCCTAAACGGTGAAGTGTTGGAGCCCTGTTTAAGAGGACAGGGTGCTCCTGAATAACCTCTTCCAGAACATCCCAAACCTGTGGCTTGCGTCTTTCAACCATTCTTTTTGCAGATTTGATATTTTGAGCAAGTTCTCCATCTACTAAACGCTTCATCACAAAAGGTTTAAATAACTCAAGAGCCATCAATTTAGGAAGGCCGCATTGATGAAATTTAAGAGTAGGACCAGCAACAATTACTGACCTGCCAGAATAATCAACTCGTTTACCTAGAAGATTCTGTCTAAATCTTCCTTGTTTACCTTTCAACATGTCGGAGAGAGATTTCAAAGGTCTATTACCTGGGCCTGTTACCGGTCTCCCTCTCCTGCCGTTGTCAAAGAGTGCGTCAACAGCTTCTTGCAACATACGCTTTTCATTGTTAACAATTATTCGAGGCGCTCCAAGATCTAATAGGCGCTTTAAACGATTGTTTCGATTGATTACTCTCCGGTATAAATCATTCAAATCAGAGGTAGCAAAACGTCCACCATCTAACTGAACCATTGGTCGAAGGTCAGGAGGTATAACAGGAACAGCATCAAGAATCATGGCCCGAGGTTCATTAACACGACGCCCGTGCTCATCGCGCCGGTTGAATGAGGCGACAATTTTAAGTCTCTTGATTGCCTTCTGTCTTCTTTGTGTTGAAAGTGGTTTTTGCCCCTTTGGAGGATCAATCATTCCACGCAAAGTTATTTCTTCTTCATCAAAGTCAATGCAATCAATTAATTGCGATAAAGCATCAGCACCCATACCGCCTTCAAAGTACTCTCCCCAGCGGTCTTCTAATTCACGCCAAAGAATCTCATCTTCAATTATTTGCCGCGGGAAAAGACCTTTGAATTCTTCCCAAGCTCTATCTAGAACGTCTAGTTCCTGCTCATATTGTTCACGTATGAACTGCATGTCTTTTTCTGCAGCTTTCTGACGTGCCTTTAAATCATTATCTTTAAGACCCTCGTTCTCCATTTCAGCTAGCTCAGCTTCAAGATCTTCTTTGCGTCGATCAAGCTCTCGATCACGTTCTTCTTCAATAGCAGTACGCTCTTCTGAAAGTTCTTTCTCAAGTTCTGGAAGATCCTCGTGTCTTCCTTCCTCATCAACAGTTACAACTAGATTTGCTGCAAAATAAATTACCTTTTCTAGCTGCTTTGCTTTTAATTCCTCTTTGGGTTCATTCCCAGTTAGTAAATAAGCCAACCATGAACGTGTTCCACGTAGATACCAGATATGAACTGCAGGTGCAGCCAATTCAATATGGCCCATACGCTCACGTCTAACTTTTGACCTAGTTACCTCTACGCCACAACGTTCACAAATGATTCCCTTGAATCGAACTCTTTTATATTTACCGCAATAGCATTCCCAGTCTTTAGTAGGACCAAAAATCTTTTCACAAAAAAGGCCATCTTTTTCCGGTTTAAGTGTTCGGTAGTTAATGGTTTCAGGTTTTTTTACTTCACCGTTTGACCACATACGAATGTCATCAGCGGTAGCCAAACCAATTCTAATATTTGAAAACTCGTTGACGTCTATCACTCTTTATTTCCTTATTGTTTCCCTACTACCAAATTTCTCTTACTACGAAAATGCTCTTACCGCACGTGCAGCTTCTCGAGCTGCATCTTCTTCATCAGATCCTCTCTCCGGACGAGAAAGGTCTATTCCGAGAGCCTCAGTTGTCCTATAGACATCTTCATCCATCTCTCTAATCTCGACTTCTTTGCCATCATTATCCAAAACTTCAACATTTAGACACAAAGACTGCATCTCTTTAATCAAAACTTTGAAACTCTCCGGTATACCTGGTTCAGGGATATTATCCCCCTTAACAATTGCCTCATACACTCTTACCCGACCAAGCACATCGTCAGATTTAATTGTCAAAAGCTCCTGAAGGCAGTAAGACGCACCGTATGCTTCTAATGCCCAAACTTCC
>DBFL01000003.1:0-3899 GCA_002294285.1 Candidatus Neomicrothrix sp. UBA881 | reverse complement strand
TAATGCCCAAACTTCCATTTCTCCGAATCTCTGGCCACCGAATTGAGCTTTACCACCCAAAGGTTGTTGGGTAATCATGGAATACGGCCCGGTTGATCTTGCATGGATTTTATCATCAACTAAATGTGCAAGTTTCAAAATATAAACGTAACCAATTCCAATTGGCTCGTCATAGGCCTCACCTGTCCGACCGTTATAGAGAACAACCTTGCCATCTTCTCCAATAAGTCTTTCACCTTCAGCTGAATCTGGCCGGAGATTTTGAAGAATTTTCTGAATACTTGGATGTTCACTATTAGGTCCTTCGTCATCCCAACTAGCACCGTCAAAAACCGGTGTTGCCACATGAACCGAAGGTTTAGTACTTGTTCTTGTTTTCTTAGATTCTGAATTTCGATCGACAGGATCACCCACACCTGTACCATCAATTTCCCATCCCCATCGGGCGCAATAACCCAAATGTGTTTCAAGAACCTGTCCTACATTCATTCTTGAAGGAACACCTAATGGATTGAGAATAATATCGACAGGTGTTCCATCTTTCATGTACGGCATGTCTTCTACGGGAAGAATCTTTGAAATGACACCTTTATTTCCATGTCTTCCAGCTAATTTGTCTCCGACACTAATCTTTCGTTTTTGTGCAACGTGAACTCTTACTAACTGATTCACACCCGGTGGTAACTCATCGCCAGCTTCCCGGTCGAAAACTTTGACATCGATGACTTTACCTGATTCGCCATGAGGCAATTTAAGGGAAGTGTCTCTAACCTCGCGGGCTTTCTCACCAAAAATTGCTCTTAGTAGTCTCTCTTCAGGTGTTAATTCTGTTTCACCCTTAGGAGTGACTTTTCCTACTAGAACATCCCCAGGTGATACTTCAGCACCAATTCGAATTATTCCTCTGTCATCCAAATCTGCCAAAATTTCATCAGAAAGATTAGGAATATCCCTAGTTATCTCTTCCGCACCAAGTTTTGTATCACGAGCATCTATTTCATGCTCATGTATGTGTATAGACGTTAGAACATCATCTTTTACTAGACGCTCTGAAACAATGATGGCATCTTCATAGTTGAAGCCTTCCCAAGACATATAGGCAACTAGAAGATTTTTTCCTAAAGCTAGCTCTCCACTATCAGTAGAGGAACCATCAGCTAATAGTTCACCAGCGCGAAATTTTTGACCTGGAACAACTCTTGCTTGCTGGTTTACACAAGTGTCTTGATTAGATCTTTCGAATTTAACTAAGTCGTGTGTCGTGATTCCAGACTTGCGATATTCAACAACAATTGACTTTGCATCAACTTCCAGCACTGTGCCAGCTTCTTCAGCTAAAAGCATGTCTGCCGCGTCATGTGCTGCTGGAGCTTCCATTCCAGTACCTATGAAAGGTGATTCAGCGCGTATTAGTGGAACCGCTTGACGTTGCATATTTGCTCCCATGAGAGCACGGTTTGCATCATCATGTTCCACGAACGGTATTAAAGCAGTAGCAACTGAAACAATCTGCTGAGCAGAAACATCCATCAACTGCACTTCGGATGGCGGCACATATGAAATTTCTGTTGTTGCTCCAAAAAATACATCTTGCTCTAATTGCTGCTTGTGGTCTTGCAACGAGGCTGATTGAGGCGAACGTCGTACAAGCACTCTCTCATTTCTAAAAGATCCATCTGGGTTGAGTGGAGCGTTTGCTTGGGCTACAACATACTCTTCCTCTTCAGCAGCATCTAAATGAATAATTTCATTAGTTACTTTTCCATTTACTACTTTTCTATAGGGAGATTCAATGAAACCGAAATCATTTACTCGCCCATAAGTTGCAAGTCCACCAATCAAACCAATATTCGGACCTTCAGGAGTCTCAATTGGGCACATTCTTCCATAGTGAGAAAAGTGAACATCTCTAACTTCAAAACCAGCTCTTTCACGTGATAAACCACCAGGGCCTAATGCTGACAAACGGCGTCTATGTGTCAAACCAGAAAGAGGGTTTACCTGATCCATAAATTGAGACAACTGACTCGTGCCAAAAAATTCTTTAATTGATGCGACAACTGGACGGATGTTAATAAGTGACTGTGGTGTTATAGCTTCAACATCCTGAGTTGTCATACGCTCACGAACTACACGTTCAAGGCGCGAAAGACCTATCCTCACTTGGTTTTGGATCAGTTCACCAACACAACGAATCCTGCGGTTTGCAAAATGATCTTGATCATCAAGACGATAACCAGGTTCACCAGCAGCTAGATGCAAAAGGTAAGTGCATGTCGCCAAAACTTCTGCTTTAGACAATACCGTCTGATCACGAGTCGGTCTTTCTAGCTCAACACCAAGATTTTTTTCAATCCATTCAATCTCTGGACCAAGTTTGCGATTCAACTTGTAACGCCCTACTCGCGATAAGTCATATCTACGTGATTCAAAAAACGCATTACGCAAATAGGCTCTAGCTGCCTCTACAGAAGGTGGTTCGCCTGGATGCACTCTGCGATAAATTTCCAACAAAGCTTCTTCTTCTGTAGCGTTATTTTCGCGGTCGTTTTCCCATTGACCTTCGAGATAATCAAAGTGATCTACCAACCGATCTAGAAAGCCTGGGAAATTATCCTCGTCGTAACCCAAAGCTCTCAAGAGAGTAAACATAGATAAACGTCTTTTTCTAGCAACTCGACAACCGGCAGTTACATCTTTTCCAGGCTTTTGTTCTACATCAAACTCAATCCATTCCCCTCGATAAGGATGTACCGTTGCAGTCACAAGCTGATGTTTTGCAAGATTTCTTAACCTGTATCGTTCTCCAGGTTGAAAAATAACGCCTGGCGACCTGACCAACTGAGAAACAACCACTCTCTCTGTCCCATTGATGATAAAGGTGCCTTTTTCTGTCATAAGAGGAAAATCACCTAAGAAAACAGTTTGTTCTTTAATTTCACCAGTATGAGCATTCAAAAAACGAGCACGGACAAAAATAGGACCTGAATAGGTCATATCCTTCTCTTTACACTCATCAACTGTGAACTTTGGAGGTGGTCTAAGATCTTCGTCTTTTGGATCAAACTCCAATTCAAGTGAAAGAGTTTCACTTACATCGGTTATAGGACTTATATCTGAGAAAATACCCTTTAAACCCGATTCCATGAGCCAATTGAATGAATCATGTTGAACGGCTATTAAATCTGGTAACTCTAGAATCTTTTCAAGGTTCCCAAATGAGTATCGATCTCGAAGTAACGGTCGAGCAGACAACAATAAACTCCCGGCAGAAGATAGTACTAGTAAATGCGGACAAACCGTGTTGAAACAAAATTACTCCATAAAAATATGAAGAAAATTTGACGCAACACAGCGAAGTGAAATCCTAATGGAAGTACACCCCTATGAACAACCCAAGAAGGGCATTCTTTTAATGAATTTTTTGTTTTCAAAAGTAACTTTTTAAGGTCTTATCAAACTAAAAACTCAAAATGTTGATTTATTAGGAAAAAACTGAGCTACTTTAACTCAATTGTGGCACCAGCTGCTTCAAGAGCTTCTTTTGCCTTCTCTGCATCTTCTTTCGAAGCGCCTTCCATAATCGTGCTCGGTGCACCGTCAACAAGATCTTTAGCATCTTTAAGACCTAAATTGGTCAGAGTCCTAACCTCTTTAATTACTTGAATTTTCTTATCGCCTGCATCTGCAAGGTGGATATCAAAGCTGTCTTTCTCCTCAGCTTCTCCTTCTCCACCAGCAGCTGCAGCTGGTGCTGCTGCCACTGCTGCAACTGGAGCTGCAGCGGTAACATCGAATTTCTCTTCGAACTCTTTTAAAAGTTCGCTAAGTTCAAGAACGCTCATCGCACCGATAGCATCCAAGATTTCTTCTTTAGTAGCCATTTAGGCCTCCTTTTC
>DBFL01000009.1:4525-6156 GCA_002294285.1 Candidatus Neomicrothrix sp. UBA881 | reverse complement strand
AGGTTCCCATCTGGATGTATTCCTTCACTTTCTCGCGCAAGTTTTGAATCTGAAAGCGGTTCAATCAACTCATACTCAATTTCGATTGCCTCTAATGCAAGTCTGACATTCTCCGGATGATCAGCAGCGACGATTGCAACAGGTTCCCCCTGATATCTGACGACCTCATCAGCTAAAACTGGCTGATCAGGGTGCTCAAGACCATACAAAGGTACATCACGAAGATCTTCACCTGTCAAAACGGCTTTTACACCGTTTATTTTTAAAGCAGAAGTTGTATTTATCGAAACTATTCGTGCTGATGGATGAGGAGAGCGAAGAGTGCCACCCCAAAGCATGTCTGGGTGTCGAAGGTCATTTGAAAAAACAAATTCCCCTTTGACTTTTGGAATGCCATCGGGACGTAGAGCGCTCTCTCCTATTCGAGGCCCTTTTATGCTTGTGTCAACAGTCTGAACTCCGCTCATTTGCTGTCTTCTTTTTCGCTTTGATTTTTCCTATTTCCACTTGCGATCCGAACAGCTTCGAGAATTCTTCCATAACCGGTGCATCTACAGAGATTGCCACTGATGGCTTCTCTAACAGTCAACTCGTCTGGATCAGGATCTGCATCCAACATCTGATCTATTGTGACTAGCAGACCTGGCGTACAAAATCCGCACTGAACAGCACCTGCTTCCACAAAAGCTTGCTGGACGTCTGATATTTCATCACCCTCCCCTAAGCCTTCAATGGTGGTTATTTCACGACCAACAGCTGATGCCGCAAGAACCAAACAACTGCAAACTACATCTCCGTCAAGAAGAACGGTGCAGGACCCACATTCACCTTCCTCGCAAGCGTTTTTTGATCCAGAAAGTTCAAGTCTTTCGCGTAATACCCATAAAAGGCTCTCTGAAGTATGCGCATCTACAACTTCATGGTTTTTTCCATTCACAGACAGTACGTAAGTCTCAGAAATCATGATTCCGTCCTAATACAAACTCTTTCTAGAGCTCTTTTAGCTAGAACTGCTACCGAATGCTTTCTATACTCGGCTGTTCCTCGGTGATCATCAATAGGTTTAGTTGAATCGGCTACTAGTTTGGAAAATCTACTTTTTACCTTTTCAGGAAGTTGGCTGTAATTTTCCCAATCGAATTCTCCTGCTATGAATTCTTCCGCCTCAGTGGCCCTAAAGGGAACTGGGGATACTGAACCTACTCCTACTCTCAAACTCTTTCCTTTATCATCTACTAATAGAGCCAGAGATACTACTGAAATCACCATCGCATTTCGGATACCAACTTTCAAAAACTCCTGTGGTCCCTCAAGCAGAGGAAGTCTAACCGATTCGATAATTTCACCTGCATGCAAGGCATTTGACTTCACTCCAGTCACAAATTCATCTACGGAAATTTCACGTTGTCCTGTCGATGATCTGAGATTCAAAATTGCATTCATCGCTACTAACACCGGAATAGTATCCCCTGCAGGAGATGCGGTCGCTAGGTTGCCTCCCAAAGTTCCCGCGTTACGTATTTGCGGGGAACCAACAGTTCTGGAGGCTTGTGCAAGAGCTGGAAGGATCGAAGCTAGTTCAGGTTTTGACAAATCTGAGTATGAGATACCCGAACCTAAGACGATCTCAT
>DBFL01000009.1:0-4144 GCA_002294285.1 Candidatus Neomicrothrix sp. UBA881 | reverse complement strand
TTGCGCCCTTATTTACTTGCACCATCAAGTCAGTGCCACCCGCGAGCACGGTTGTATCGGGATTTTCTGCTAGTAGTGCACATGCCTCGTTTACTGATTTAGCGACAATTACCCCCATCTATTAAGGGTGCCGGAACTTCAACATTTTGTCAACGCGCTTGATGCCTGTATCTTTATCTTTAGATATGGAAAAACACCCCTTACTTGAAGCTCTTTTCCCTTTGCAAGACGTTCTGGGGATCGAAATTCTAGACAAAGAGGAAACATCAGCTTCTGACGTGCCACTTTTGTGGGAAGGTGAGGTTGTAGGTGGCCTGCGAAGGCCCAATTTGAATGGAGTGTTAAATCGCCTCATATCTGCTGTCGAAACCGAAATGGATCTAAAAATAGAGGATATGAACAGGATCCAGAAGCAACAGGCAGTCGCAATTCTCAATAAATGGGGGGCCTTTAACTTGAGAAAATCCGTTGAAAGTGTTGCGGAAGCCCTAGAAGTAAGCCGCTTCACGGTCTACAACTATCTTGATCGCTCTGAAAATGACTAATTCGCTTTTAGGCAGTAGCTTCTCTGTATGAATGAAACTCAACCCAAATCAAACACCAAAGACGAGCTAGCTCTTTTTGATGCTGTTTCTCTAGCGAAAATGATCAGAGATAAGGAACTTTCACCAGTCGAAGCTGTTTCAATGACGATCAAACGGATAGAAAGTTTGGACAAAGATCTAAATTCTGTAATTCATTGCCAATTTGAAAAAGCTTTAGAGCTAGCTGCTTCATCGGAGCTACCAGATGGACCTTTCAGAGGGGTTCCAATGCTGATCAAAGATCTTTGGGCGGAAGAGGGCGGCGAACCTCATCACGCAGGAGTTGAAGGAATGCGTAAAGCAAAATATGTTGCAAAAGCTGATAGCGATCTCGTTACCCGCTACAAAGAAGCTGGTTTTATAATCGTCGGCAGAAGTAACACACCTGAGATGGGGGCGGTCGCTACCACAGAGCCTTTGAGCTACGGCCCGACAAAAAATCCCTGGAATTTAGATCATGGCCCAGGAGGTTCTTCGGGTGGTTCAGCGGCCGCTGTAGCCGCTGGTTTTTTACCAGCAGCCAATGCCAGCGATGGTGGAGGCTCTATACGAATTCCAGCTGCCATGTGTGGTTTGGTTGGTTTGAAACCTTCTAGAGGAAGAGTGCCTATGGGTCCA
Source organism: Candidatus Neomicrothrix sp. UBA881 (assembly GCA_002294285.1). GTDB lineage: Bacteria > Actinomycetota > Acidimicrobiia > Acidimicrobiales > MedAcidi-G1 > MedAcidi-G1. The sequence continues at coordinate 2,942 of DBFL01000009.1, read as the reverse complement.
GAAAAAGAGGAGTGGGGGGTATCTATACAGCACGTGGTTTCACATACAGTCAGAGATACGGCTGCAATTCTCGATGCTACCGCAATCAATTTTCCTGGTGATGGGGTTTTAGCTCCTGATTTTGGAAGACCATATTTCAATGAAAATTTTAATGATTTTAAACCTCTAAGAATTGGAATCAAACTTTCTGATCCGCGTGTGGAAGTCCATTCTGATTGCGTAAAAGCAGTAGAAACCGCTGCGACCCTACTGTCAGATTTAGGTCATTCTGTCGAAGAATCATCTCCTGAGGCTTTAAATGACCATGACAGAGTAAGTGAATTAGGCTGGGCTTTTGGAACTAACTGGTCTGTGAACATTGCAGCAAACTTTGCCTATTTGGCTGAACGTTTAGGACGTGAAATAGCGGAAGATGATGTGGAGCCTGGTACATGGTTTCTGGCTGAACGGGGAAAAGAACAGTCAGCTACAAATTTTGTGAAGGCACAAGGTGTAATGGCAAAACTAAGACGAGATCTAGCAGATTGGTGGTCAAGCGGGTTTGATCTTCTTCTTACTCCTACAACTGCACAACCTCCTCCTGCTCTTGGTCAACTAGTCCCAAAAGAGGAAGATCCGATAAGGGCATCTATAGAGTCAGTTCCTTACTCTGTTTTCACTTCGCCCTATAACACAACGGGTCAACCAGCTATCTCTCTGCCAATTGGCAGTTCAAAAGGTTTACCTGTTGGCATTCAGCTAGTGGGCGCCTATGGCAGAGAGGACCAAATCCTTGCGGTCAGTTCACAACTTGAAGAGTTGGTTCAATGGTCTACTAACCGAGCACCATTCCACGCTTGACTTTAATTACGCGTCGAGAACTCCATAACCAGCTTGTCCTATATCAACTACTGGACGCTCTGTAGACCAGGGGAAGTTGACCCAATTCTCGGTATGTTTCCATACATACTCGCAATCAACAATTGAATGAGGTTTCTGGTACAGAACAGCCGATTTTACTTCAGCAACCTTTTCTGAAGCATGTTTGTGAACCAAAGCGAGGGTGTTTCCGGTGTCAGCAACGTCGTCGACTATGAGAACTTTAGCTTTTCCTAGGTCAACCCAATCGACATAGGGAGGTAGAACGACTGGAAGATCCAGATGCTCATCAACTCCCGTGTAGTACTCAACATTCATTACGTAAAGGTTTTTAACTGCTAGTGCATAACCAAGAGAACCAGCTACCAGCATTCCTCCTCGCACAATCGCCAAAATGATGTCCGGTTGAAAATCGTCATCTGCAATTGTCTGGGCGAGTTCCCTTACTGCTTTGCCGTAAAGATCCCAGTCCATCTCTTCGCGTTCAACCACTAATACCTCCTGATTTTGAACACAATAGCTTGCATTTTGTACTAATTCTAAATGACTGTAAAAATAACTACCCTGTCATTAGGACTAGGCCGAACATCGTGTAAAGAACCATTACGGCCAGCATCGGGTACTGGCTACGCATAGCTTCTTTCAATTGAAACTTCTCTACTCCTCTGTCATGAGAAACAAGCACCCCTATCAAGTGACCGCCAACAATTGAAATAAGTTGAACCCAACCAATGGTTCCTGTGGATATTAATGTCCAGTTGATCGGATCTGTAGCGGTACCAAAAATATCCCATCCTTTCCCAAATGGATCTGAAATAAGAACTTTAAAAGCTTGTCCTTCTAACAGAAGCAACGAAAAATAATGAGCAAGGTCATAACCGAAAAGTATTGGGATTAAGGATGCTCCGAACCTTTCAGAGAACTTTGGATCCCCTGTAGTCCTGCTGCCCAGCTTGCCTGCTAGGTGATAAGCGACTCCCACTAGAGCAACTATCCATATGAGTCCAATTGTGTTGACTAATGTCAGTTCCCATTTGGTGCGTCCGACAATCATCTCACCCCAGAAGCGAGTCCTTGAAAATCCATCAAAAGCAGTGCCTCCTAAAGCAGCAAGAACCACAGCGAGCTGAGCAGAAGTCATCTCATAGTTTGAAACGCCCACAAAAGGAACTCGTATAAACATTTTCTTTGACTTTTGTGGACCATTTTCACGAACCTTGAACGGTGATAGCTCAGCTAAAGCACTAAAGAGAACATCGAATCCTTCAGCTTTTCGTGCCTGCGACCATCCCCATTTCCAAGCGATAACCATTAATCCAATGGTGTATATAGAAATCCACCATCCAAGCACTCTAGGACTAGCTCCGTCGTGATAGGCCAGCTCAAACCAGTGAAAAACACTTATGGGAAGTAGAGCTGACCAGCCGGAAGTCAACCAATTGGGAGGTGAATCATCCCTCTGATCCTCGCCTCTTATTCGATCTACAAAATTACCGAGAGTCTCCCAAGGGCTGAGGTTTCTCCAGATGTGTCCGAAAACGGCTGAAGCAAATGCAACTCCTATCCAAAAAACAACAAAAACTGTTATCGGTGCCAGATTTGCAACAGTGTTGTCTTGACCGATAAAACCTGCAATTACAACAACAAGAAAAAGAACTAAAGAAATGGAACGAAAAATTGTTTTTAGTAAGCCAACTTGTTTAGAAACGCTGAATATCGGGTGTCCTACTGAAAGCTTTTTAAGCAAAGGTTTGTGCCAGAAGTAGCCAAGTGCCGCAAATGAAAAAATCAATGCAACGGCGGCAGCCCAAGCTACTTGCCATTCAGATAACGGCAAGTCAAGACGACCACCAACCCCGTGGGCGAATATTAAAAACTCGGTCATGAGACTTGAAGTTCGAAAATTCTGAATCCGGCAGAGTGTAATTCAGCTTCAAAAATTCCAGGAATACTTGCTTCCACAGTTATTACAGCTGGATAATTGGGTTCAACATCTGCCATGTTGTCATACACATGAAGGTGGACTTCATCTTTTTGATCGCTATAGACAGTTATCTCAATCAAATCACCTTTTGAAACTTCAA
>DBFL01000067.1:593-3513 GCA_002294285.1 Candidatus Neomicrothrix sp. UBA881 | reverse complement strand
GAAATTCTTATAGGGGCAAGAGTAGTTTTCGATGAATCTCTACAAGCCAAAGAGATCGCCGTCATCATTAATGACCTTGAAGAAACAATTAACACTGAGGTGAAAGATGCTGGGCCTATATTTATTGAGCCCGAGATTTTAGACAGTAACTAATTTGCGCTCAATCCCCAAAGTGTTACCATCGAAGTAGCGACTGGAAACTCTATGGAATTTGAAGATATCAACCTCTTAGATCTTGATAGGTTTCTAGCACAAGAACACCATGAAATGTTTTCGTACTTACGTGCTCACAATCCCATCAGTTGGCATGAAGAACCAAATGGACCTGGTTTCTGGAATGTCGTCCAGCACAAAGATCTTGTAGAAGTAAATCGAAATGCTGAAGTTTTCTCTTCTGAAATTGGTGGGATATCAATAGCGGACCCACATGAGCATGAAGACGGTTCTCAAGGTTTTGATCTACGCGGAACACAAATGCTTTACACAGACCCTCCTAAGCACACTCGTTATAGGAAACTAGTTAATCGTGGTTTCACCCCACGTATGATCGGTCTACTTGAAAAGTACTTGCGTCATCGCGCAACCTTGATTGTTAATGAAGTGATTGAAAAAGGCAGTTGCGATTTCGTAGTTGATGTGGCAGCTGAACTTCCTCTACAAGCTATTGCAGAGATCATGGGAGTGCCGCAAGAAGAACGGAATAAACTTTTCGAATGGTCTAACAGAATGATCGGAATTGAAGATCCCGAATATTCTGGTCAAGACAACCAGGCGGCAGCCTTCGAACTATATGCATATGCGAATCAACTGGCTAATGAAAGACGCGAAAATCCTCAGGACGATTTAATCACTCGTCTTATTAATGCTGAAATTATGGGAGACGATGGAGAACCTACTGTTCTCAATGAGCATGAAATCGATGGATTTATGCTACTGATGTCTGTTGCCGGCAATGAAACTACACGCAATGCAACTTCGCAAGGTTTATGGGCTCTTTTGGAACATCCTGATCAGTTCGACCTTTTGAAATCAAATATTGCAGATTTAATCGATACTGCTGTTGACGAAATAGTTAGATATGCAAGTCCAGTAATGCATTTTAGAAGAACGGCATCTCAAGAAACTGAGATACACGGTCAAAAAATTAACAAAGGAGACAAAATAGTGATGTGGCATGTTTCCGCAAACCGAGATGAAACTGAATTCGAAAATCCTTTTAAATTAGATATTTCGCGCTCGCCAAATAATCATGTCGGGTTTGGAGGTGGTGGGCCCCATTACTGTTTGGGAGCGAACTTAGCAAGAATGGAACTTCGAATAATTTTCGAAGAAGTTTGCAAGAGAATGCCCGATATATCACTAGATGGATCACCATCGAGACTGAGGTCTAATTTCATTAATGGGGTTAAACATATGCCTGTCGTGTTTCCCCAGGGAGAAAGAGTTGACCCTGGCCCTATCTTTGAAAGTTAAGTAATACTTGTTCCAAGTAAACTGCCGATCAAATAAGTAACTGAGCAAGCTGCTGCAGCTACCAACATTTGTCTCGTCGAGGTCTTGAAAACTGATCGGCCCGAAAGCCGGGCGAGGACACCTCCGACAAGTGCAGTGGAAAAAATGCCCATAATTGCAGAAGTCCAAATTGCACTGTTTCCTTCACCTATCAGCCAAGGAATCAGAGGCACAAAAGCTCCGAAGGAAAAAGAGACGAAACTAGAAGCTGCCGCTAATAGAGGATTTCCAAGCTGTCCAGGATTGACACCTAGTTCTTCTCTTACATGCACTTCGAGAGCGATTTCAGAGTTTGACATGATTTGTCGGGCGACTTCTTCTGCTAGATCAGAGTCAATTCCTCTTTCTTCGTATATAGATTTCAACTCTTCTGTTTCAGCTTCTAAATTTGTATCTATTGACTTTTTTTCGATTAGCAACTCTCGTTCAACTAATTCCTTCTGTGCCTGCAAGGAAACATACTCTCCGGCAGCCATCGAAACAGCTCCTGCTAATAAGCCTGAAATGCCGGCAACTCTAATTATTGATGGGTCAGTACTTGCTCCGGCTATACCAAGAATTAAAGAAACATTTGAAACAAGACCATCACTGATACCGAAAACTGCAGCTCTAGCTGCGCCATCCTGCACATCACGATGCTTGTGTACGGCTCCCCTTCCTAACACAACACCAACTTAACCAAACATTGAGTAAGTGCTTATATTCAGCGAAGAAATTGTGATTATGAAATTTTTGGATTGAGAATTGCTTTTACATTTACTTGCGTTCGGGTTGTTAGCCATGCACCTAATAAAAGAATAAATACTCCAAACAATTCCCAAAAAGAAAGTTCTTCATTTAAAATAAGGACCCCTAACAGCGCTGCAACTATAGGAATAAGATAGGTAACTATAGATGCACGTACCGCACCGACCCTTCCGATCAAAGTAGTAGCAGCTGCATAAGCTATACCTGTTCCTCCCAGCCCAACTGCTAAATTTGCTCCGAATGCTTTCATCGACCAAGCAGATTCTGTAATTCCATATACCCCATATGGAAAAGTTATTACTGAGGCGACTACTAACACTTTTGACAAAACAGCCAGTGAACCATATTTTCTTTGTAGAGGACCTGCAATATTTACGCCGACTCCATATGAAGTAACAGCCAAAATGACAAACAGAATGCCAAGAGCATTAGTTCCGCCGCCACTAACAGTGGGTAAACCTATGAATAATATTCCGACTATTCCGATAAGGATTCCCAAAATTTGAATTTTTTTGATCAGAACTCCGAACCCCAAGACGCCAATCGTTAAAGTCATTATCGGCATCGCACTATTTAGCATTCCAGTAATCGAAGAATCAATCCACTGTTGAGCTAATGGAAACATTGTGAACGGAAAAGCCACCCAGGTTACTCCTAACAG
>DBFL01000067.1:0-176 GCA_002294285.1 Candidatus Neomicrothrix sp. UBA881 | reverse complement strand
ATTAAACCTGGATGTTCTTCCTCAAGCGCAACGTCCATAAATAAGAACGAAGAACCCCAAATCCCAGCAGCTGTAAGCAACAATAGCCAGTCGAGCTTTTCGAAACTTTTTTCCTCGCTCAGTTGACCGGAGGAGTTAGTTGTATTTTCTTTCACTACTGAAAGCTATCTACTCTA
>DBFL01000019.1 GCA_002294285.1 Candidatus Neomicrothrix sp. UBA881 | reverse complement strand
GGTGTCAATTTGCAAGAATTCCTGATGTGGATGTTTCCTGCCACCTTGTGGAGGCACAGCTGCTTTTGTTCCTTCTAAAATCTTTAAAAGTGCTTGCTGAACACCTTCACCTGATACATCTCGTGTAATTGAAGGGTTTTCACTTTTTCTAGCAACTTTGTCAACTTCATCTATATAGATGATCCCTGTTTCAGCTTTCTTTATGTCATAGTCAGCTGCCTGAATAAGCTTAAGAAGAATGTTTTCTACATCCTCGCCGACATAACCGGCTTCTGTTAAAGCTGTCGCGTCAGCAATAGCAAAAGGAACATTCAACATTCGTGCGAGAGTTTGCGCCATTAGAGTTTTACCGCAGCCCGTCGGCCCTATCAGGAGAATGTTTGATTTAGCCACTTCAACGTCGTCAACTACTCCTGCAGACTTTATTCGCTTGTAATGATTGTAGACAGCTACTGAAAGTATCTTTTTTGCTTGTGCTTGGCCGACAATGTATTCGTCAAGAAAAGAAAATATCTCTCGAGGTTTCGGCAACTCTGTGAGAGTGAATTCGGAAGTTTCTGAAAGTTCTTCTTCAATTATTTCATTGCAAAGATCAATACATTCATCACATATGTAAACGCCTGGGCCGGCGATTAATTTTTTTACCTGTTTCTGTGTTTTCCCACAAAAGGAACACTTTAGGAGTTCTCCGCCTTCTCCAAACTTGGCCACTTAAATCGCCCTTTCCTTTATTTGTTCGTCAGCTACCACTATCAAGTGACTGCTGAAATAGGTCCGCTGTTATCCGCAAAATTTCTTGAATCAATTACTTCATCAATTATTCCATATTCGACTGCTTCAGATGCAGTCATTACAAAGTCGCGATCCGTGTCGTCATGTATCTTTTCCACCGATTGACCAGTGTGTGTGGCTAAAACCTCTTCTAGCTGAGCCTTGAGTCGCTGTATTTCTCGTGATGCAAGCTCTATATCTGATACCTGACCCTCAGCGCCAGCATATGGCTGGTGTATAAGAACACGGGCGTGTGGAAGAGCAAGACGTTTGCCAGCCGATCCCGCTGCTAACAAAACAGCAGCTGCCGAAGCTGCCTGACCGAAACAGATTGTAGTTATATCAGGCTTGATGTATTGCATAGTGTCGTATATAGCGAATAAAGCATTGATGTCACCACCCGGTGAATTTATGTAAAGACTTATATCTCGATCCGGATTCTCAGATTCCAAATGCAACAATTGGGCGCAAACTAGATTTGCTACTGCATCATCAATGGGTGTACCTAAAAAAATTATGTTCTCTTTCAAAAGTCGCGAATATAGATCAAAGGCTCTCTCTCCACGATTAGTCTGTTCGACAACCGTTGGAACTAGGTAGTTACAAATGCTTAAATCAGCAAGAGTCATAATTAATTTTCTCCGTCATTGTTATCTTCATCGATGATTTGCTCACTTACCAAATCATCATCGCTCAAATCATCCGCCTCTACATCATTATTTTCGCTTATTTTTTGAGCTATGTCAGGGATATCTGGCTGTTTGATCTCCAAAATCCCTGAATCTACAGTATTTCCATCTTCATCTAGCAGGTTTACCCTGTCGAAAACCCACTGCAGAGCGGCTTCTTTTGCTATATCAGCGCGCACATCCATTAATCTTCCAGAAGTCTTAAGAGCGTCATGCAATTCTTCTGGTTTCATTTGCATTTGGATTGCCATATTTTCTAAGTATTTTTCAAAGTTGTCTTCCTCTTCGTCTAGATACTCGACATGCGCAACCGCTCGCAAACCTAAATCAATACGTGCGGAAATTTCTGCTGTCTCACGAAAATCTTCTCGGATAGCTTCAATTTCGCCTCCAGTAGCTTCTAGGTATTTTTCTAATTCAAGCCCTTGAGAATTAAGCCTCATCTCCAAATCTCTAATTCGTCTGTCTATTTCGTTTTCGATTAATCCCTCTGGGAGTTCTATCTGGATCAAATCTCCGATCGCTTTCGCAGTTAAATCTCTGGCCAACATGCCGACCTGTTGAGATTTGGTTTCATCCATTCGATGGCGAAGATCTTTTAACAATTCATCGGCTGTTTCGAATTCTGAAACTTGTGATGCGAACTCGTTATCGACCTCTGGGAGGATACGGACTTGCAATTGTCCGACTTTTATACTTATTGAAATTGGGCCTTCTTCCGTTGGGTGCTTGGCTTCAAATTCGATCTCATCCCCTTTAGAGCTGCCAGTTAAGTACTCGTCAACTTCGGAAAGTATTGTCCCGCTACCAACTTCGTAAAGATAGTCGGTCGCGCTCAAACCGGGAACTGGTTCTCCGTCTTTAGTCCCCTCTATATCTATGGTGAGGAGATCTCCATCCTCTGCAGGTTTTTCTACCTCTTCTAGTTCTGCTAAATGCTTGCGCATCGAGTCCAGCTGGGCTTGAAATTCTTCTTCAGTAACAATCGGCGAAGGGATTTCAATCTCTAAGGCACTATGACCAGTTATAGAAGGTTTTGGTCTAATAGGAACTGTTGCTTCGAAAGTCACAGCCCCGTTAGTTATATCGCTGGTGATTTCTATTTCTGGCGGTCCTATTGCATCTACCTCATTGTCAATTAGTGCTCTTCCATAATAAGTTGGCAACGAGTGTTCGAGTGCATCTTGTCTACCAGCTGTCGGCCCGAGGCGAGCTTCAAGAACTTTTCTGGGGATTTTTCCAGGTCTAAACCCCGGCAATTTTATATTTTTAGAAAGTCGCTTTAGAGCGTCATCCACTTCACGGTCGAATTCGTCATCATCGATTACAACACTCAGTTTAATTTTGTCTTCATCTTGGTTTGTTATTTTTGAATCCACAGACATGAGAGTGTATCGGCGCACTTAGCTACTAAACATCATGATTATGTCTAATTTGCACCTCAGGGTAGACTCCTACCTGTAACATCGTTATTAATTGCGGGTGTAGTTCAACGGCTAGAACCTCAGCCTTCCAAGCTGATGATGGGAGTTCGATTCTCCTCACCCGCTCAAATTACACCGCAAATAAGCCTTTTTCTATATATGTGTGACAAATTACTTCACGTACATTTGTTTTTTCTAGTTTTATCCCTCTAGCATCGCGTTGTGTTAATTGCTCAAATTTCGGACCTTCATATTCGTGACCATATTGGAATGTTTGGTGAACTTGTAGACACTTCCGAAACACTAAGAAAAGCAGTTCATCTGTTGAATTCCCTTGAGCCTCAACCTGAAGTGGTTTTAGCGACAGGTGATTTAACTGATGACGGTACTAAAGAACAATATTCTCAACTCTTAGAAATACTCGAACCCTTAAATGCTCCTCTCTTGCCACTACCGGGAAATCACGATGAAAGATCGGAATTTCTTAGTGCCTTTTCTGCACAGCTACCTGAAGAAATACCGGGAAGTCATTGCAGCTACGTAATAGATGACTTTCCAGTAAGACTAATTGCTTTGGACACCGCTATACCAGGACGACATGACGCTCTTTTCAGTCAAGAACATGAAACTTGGCTTGCAAGCAAGTTGGACGAAGACAGTGATAAACCCACAGTCATATTCACCCATTTTCCCCCATTTGAAACCGGCATAAATTTTATGGATCTTTCAGGTTTGAAATCATCCGACCGACTGGAATTTTTAATAAGGAATAATCCTCAGGTTAAATTAGTTATAGCAGGCCATCTACACAGACCTATACAGACAGTATTCGGATCGACAATGCTATCTGTCTGCCCATCAACAGGTAACCAACTGAAACTTGATTTGGATCCTAGAAATGGGTCAGCGGTAGATGAACCTCCTGGCTTCCAACTCCACATATGGAAAGATGACCGTTTCGTGACTCACACCGGAACTATCTGGGAAGGAAAAGAACTCGATATGTCCCAGTACGTCTCTTATGTGAATCAAAAAATTTCTGCAAATGAAGGAATCATAAAAGACTGAAAACTGCCTTTCCGGTAAAAGATATTTGTAGAGTCAATACCTATGTCTGAAGTTCAAATCACAGAACACCCGCGCCTAGAGCAGGTATTCACTCAAGAAGCGACAGATTTTATTGTCAATCTGGTAAGAGAGTTTCGAGATGAGCGAAACGAGATTCTTGAAGCACGAAAAAGTAGACAACTTGATTTCCAATCTGGAACCAAACCAGATTTTTTGGACGAGACCAAAAGTATCCGTCAAGGAGAATGGAAAGTCGCTCAACCTCCTGAAGATATAGCAGATAGACGGGTTGAAATAACAGGGCCAACAGAACGCAAAATGATGATCAACGCCCTTAACTCAGGCGCACGAGTTTTTATGGCTGATTGCGAAGACTCTTCGACACCGACATGGAGCAACGTTCTAGAAGGGCAAATAAACATACGTGATGCCTTTCGCCGTGAACTAGCTTTAGAAACACAAGATAAGCAATACCGTCTAAAGGAAGAAATAGCGACTCTCTTTGTAAGACCTCGTGGATGGCACTTGCCTGAAAAAAATGTTCTAGTAGATGGAATTCCAGCACCTGCGAGTCTTGTCGACTTTGGACTGGTGGTCTTTCACAACGCTCAAGAAGTTATAAGACGCGGAACGGGCCCCTACTTCTATCTACCAAAGTTGGAAAGCCATAAAGAAGCCAGATTATGGAACAAGGTGTTTTGTTATGCGCAAGAGGCTCTAGGGATACCTCATGGTTCGATTAAAGCAACAGTGCTCATCGAAACAATACTTGCTGCGTTTGAAATGGATGAAATACTTTACGAGCTCAAAGACCACTCGGCTGGCCTTAACGCAGGAAGGTGGGATTACATTTTTAGCGTTGCTAAAAAGTTCTGCTCAGACCCTAATTTTGTGTTACCTGACCGTTCAGATGTGACAATGACTGTTCCTTTTATGCGCGCTTACACAGAACTGATGATTTCAACATGTCACAAAAGAGGTGCTCACGCTATAGGAGGAATGAGTGCATTTATACCTAACCGTCGTGACCCTGAAGTAACTGAAGAAGCCCTTAAAAAAGTTTCTGATGATAAAAGTCGAGAAGCCACAGACGGTTGTGACGGAACTTGGGTAGCTCACCCTGATTTAGTTGAGATAGCAATGGAAGAATTCAATAAGGTTCTCCAAGAAAAACCTAATCAAATTGATCGACTTAGAGATGACGTTTCGGTGTCAGCTGAGGACTTACTTTCAATAGACAAAACAGGTGGAGCGATAACACTAGCGGGACTAAAAATTAATGTTGAAATAGGCTTACGCTACATCGCATCTTGGCTTGCCGGCACAGGTGCCGCTGCTATTAATAATCTTATGGAAGATGCAGCTACAGCGGAAATAAGTCGAGCACAAGTTTGGCAATGGGTTCAGCACGGCAAAAAGCTCGATACCGGTGAAACTGTGACTAGTGACCTAGTTAAAAGCATTATCGATGAGGAAATAGCTGCTATAGAGGAAGAAATGGGCGCAGAAGAATTTAGTAAATTTCCTTTTGATCAAGCGAGAAAGGTTTTCGAAGAAGTAGCTTTGGCAGACAATTTTGTTGATTTCCTGACTTTGCCTGCTTACGAAATTATCAATTAATCCTGTCAAGTTTTTAAAGAGAGGCAAAAATGAAAGAAAGTTTCAATAAACAAGTAGAAGCTCTAGAAGAAGACTGGGCGAGCAACAATCGTTGGGATGGAGTCAAGAGAGACTATTCCGCAGAAGACGTTGTACGTCTACGAGGTTCAGCTCTACCAAAGTATTCCATAGCTGAACATGGAGCTAACTTGCTTTGGGAGCGTCTTAACAACATGGACTATGTCCATGCTTTGGGCGCACTGACAGGAGGGCAGGCGATTCAATATGTCAAAGCTGGTCTTCCTGCTATCTATTTGTCAGGATGGCAAGTTGCAGGTGACGCCAACCTTTCTGGGGAGATATACCCAGATCAGAGTTTGTACCCCGTCAACTCGGTCCCATCAGTGGTTGAAAGAATCAACAACGCTCTGAGGAGAGCAGACCAAATTGAATGGAGTGAGAATAATGGTGAAGCCACAAGAGAATGGATGGCTCCGATAGTGGCTGATGCTGAAGCAGGTTTTGGTGGCGCACTAAATGTCTTCGAACTGACCAAAAGTATGATCGAAGCTGGTGCTGCCGGAGTTCACTTGGAAGACCAACTCTCCTCTGAAAAAAAATGCGGACATATGGGTGGAAAAGTCTTGATACCCACTCAGCAGCACGTTAGAACTCTAACTTCAGCACGTTTGGCAGCTGACGTGATGGGCGTTCCCACCGTTTTAATCGCAAGAACTGATGCTCTTGGTGCAAATCTAATCACCAGCGATATCGATGACCGTGATAAAGAATTCCTTACCGGTGAACGCACACCAGAAGGTTTTTTCTCAACAGAACCAGGCATGGCAACACCCATCATGCGAGGTCTTGCTTATGCCCCATATGCTGATTTGATTTGGTGTGAAACAAGCACACCTGATTTAGATGAAGCAAAAGCTTTTGCTGATGGGATTCATTCTGAGTTTCCCAACAAAATGCTTGCCTACAATTGTTCGCCTTCTTTTAACTGGCGATCTCACCTTGATGATGCAACAATCGCTGATTTCCAAAAAGAACTGGGAGCGATGGGATACAAATTCATTTTTATCACCCTTGCTGGGTGGCACGCTCTTAATGCTTCTGCTTTTGATCTGGCTCGCGGATACACAGATAGTGATATGAGCGCTTATGTTGACCTCCAAGACCGCGAATTTGAAATGGAATCGGATGGTTACTCTGCTACACGTCATCAACGTGAAGTTGGAGCCGGTTACTTCGATGATGTCTCAACCGTCATAACTGGAGGGTCCGCTTCAACTCTCGCGCTATCAGGTTCAACCGAGGAAGAACAATTCTGATCAAAAATAGTATTTGACAAGAAATTTAATTTAATAATTAAGATATGAGATTCTCATCAAAACGAATCATTAAGTTCATTACAGTAGCTGTTTCGATTGTTTTATCTTTTTCTCTATTAAGTACTGTTAATGCCGCTAGTTCTACTGTCTCTATGGGTGTCATGCTAGAAGATGGTGTTGTGTTCCCAATTGTTGAGGAAACCGCCTTGGGAAAAATAGTTACCACTCCTTGCAACACAGAAATTGTATACAACAGCGGTGAACTCTTAGAAACAGTTGACGTGGTAATCGACCCGGGTCATGGAGGCCCTGAAACAGGTTCTGTGGGAGCTAATGGACTTGTTGAGAGAGATTTGAATTTGATTGTTGCGCTACTAGTCGAAAAAGAACTAGCTTCCATGGGCTACACCGTTCTCCTTACAAGAAGAACAGACCTTCATATGCCGATACGTCAACGAACGGCAATCGCTAATGCTCTTTCTCCTAAAGCATTTGTGTCTATTCATCACAATGGAGGTGCTCAGAGAAGGTCGGATGTTCCAGGCACAGAAGTTTTTCATCACGTAGAGAATTTGGAATCAAAACGTTTAGCAGGACTGCTCTTTGAAGAAATTTTTGAAGCGTTTAAAAATTATTGGGTTCCGTGGGTTAACACTGTTCACAATGGAGCTTCTTCTAGACTCTCTGAACCTGGGCGTGACGCTTACGGCATACTCCGTAACACTCCCGCCATCCCTAGTGCGATAGCTGAAGCGCTCTACCTTTCGAATCCACCCGAGGCTGAGCTAATGATGCTGCCTGAAGTTCAAGAAAACGAAGCGAAAGCGATAACAAGAGCTATACATCGTTTCATCACAACGTCGGACCCAGGGTCAGGCTTCAAACCTTCTTTCATTGACGGTGTGATGACAGGAACAGGAAGTGCTAGGGGTTGTGTTGACTCTAAACATGAACAAGATTTGAAAGTCACTGTCGCCTATGACAACGATGAGTTTGCTTCTCTTACTTCAGCGGCGCAAAAAGCTGGTATGAGTATTGAAGAATTCCAGATGTTTGGTGTACATGCTTTGGACCTTTTCCTTAAACTCGACTCCGGAGACAACTCCTTAGAGCAAGAAGAAATATCTGCCCCTTCTATTACTGGCTCTAATGTTTCTAGTGTTGAATGGACAGCTGAAAGCCAAGTGGCTCTCGCGAGAGTTGGGGCAAAATACGGTTTCAACTCTTCCGAGGTTCAGAAAATGGGCGCGACTTTGATGGTCTTTTTAACCAGCCTGGAATGATTGATTTTAGAATTTTGGGGATCTTCTTTCAGTTTTAAGAAGGGAACGGTGTTTTTTCTTCTCCAGCCTCTTCTCATTTGAACTTCGAGTCGGTTTCGTCGGTTTTCTTTTATTTTTTGTTTGAAGTGCCTCTATGAGAATTTTTTCAAGACGATGAACCGCTTTTTTTCTATTTCTGTTTTGTGATCTAGTCGAATCCTCAACGACCCTGATGGTTTCACCTAGCCTATTTATGAGAAGATTTTTTGTTTCTTCATTAATCCCGAGGCGGCCTAAATTCAATTCCGCTTCCACTCTGGTGCTGGCCTTATTTGCGTGTTGACCTCCGGGGCCACCCGAAGGGTTGAAACGCCAAACGATCTCAGAAACAGGGATCCGAAGTCCAGTTCCTATGAAAAGGTATCCGTCTTTTGCAAATCCCATACCTTAAGATTAGAAGTTCCGTAAAGTGAATTGAGGGATCCAATTTTGCACCCCCGGCAGGATTCGAACCTGCGGCCAGCGGAATAGAAGTCCGATGCTCTGTCCAGACTGAGCTACGGGGGCTAGATGATTTCTTGTAGTCATTAAAGGTTATCGTCACCTTGCATAGTGGTGAAGGGGTTTCTTTGCTATTGCTTACTTTTTTCTTAAACGCTCCACTGATACTTCCTCATAGTTCAATCCAGTTCCTTCAAAATGTTCAGAAGGTTTACCAAGAGTTACCAAGTCTGCTAGGAGTCTGCCAACTCCCGGTGATGTCATAATTCCTGTTCCCCCTTGACCCACACACCAAAAAAATGAGTCATCAGCCGGGTCTGCTCCTATAACCATGGATCTATCTGGCACAAAAGTACGTAAACCCGTCCAAGCTGTTTGGACGCTACGAATATCTAAAGTTGTCGCCTCATTAAGACGTTCTATCGCTAAAGCAACATCAGTTTCGTCGTGTTTAGCGTCACAAGGTTCTGAAGGGTTTTCTTCAGCTAAAGAACACAGCAATTGTCTACCATCAGGTTTGCAGTAAAAGCGGAGATTGATGTCAGCTATCATGTCCCAGTCTTGTATATCAGGTTCTTTTCTGTTAACCGTAAAAGCTGTTCTTCTTCTAGGTTCCAAACCTACTGGCTCGATCCCGGCACGCGAAGCTACTTGATCACCCCAGGCCCCAGAGGCGTTAATGACTATGTCGACAGGTATTTCTCCCATCTTTGTTTCAAGAAGCCAAGAGTCTCCATTTTTGACTGCCGAGTCAACGCGTGTCGCTGTATTTATTTCTCCACCATTTTTTTTAAAGCCATTCAAATACGCCTGGTGTAAGCAGTGCACATCGATGTCGCCTGTTCCTTCATCAACTACCACACGTTCAATAACTTCATCGCGTAAAGGTGGAAACTTTTTTTTGGCTTCAACTACGCTAATTTCCTTAGTGGGTATCCTCCCAGATTTGTTTTCCTCTAAAAGACGGTCAACCGAATCGCTCTGTTCAGCGGTTGCTATATGCATCACATCTCTAGGGGTTACAAAAACGTTCTCGGTTAAGCCTTCCGGAGGGTTTAATAGAAAATCAACACTCGCTCTGACTATGCTTCTTGTCGATTCAGTACCGTCATTTTCAAGCAGGAGAGCAGCTGAACGTCCTGTCGTGTGGTAGCCGAGTTGGTCTTCGGCTTCAACGAGGATAATTTCAAGGTCGCTGTCAGCTTTCAGCAGGTGATATCCAGCAGTCGCTCCCGCTATTCCTCCGCCTATAACACCTATACGTTTACGCAAATTTCCTGTCCTTAACTGCTTATATACATACTCTCACAAAATTCATCTAAAAAAATAGGCGGTTGAGGGCTTTTCCTGACGTATCATGGGCCTCACTTGGTGGCCGTAGCTCAGCCCGGTTAGAGCACCTGTTTGTGGTACAGGATGTCGGGGGTTCAAATCCCCTCGGTCACCCCATGCATATTTAATATATGTGCTTGCATAAGCAGTCTTGAGTAAGATCGTGACCTATGCGCCTCTAGCTCAATTGGCAGAGCAACAGACTCTTAATCTGCAGGTTCTGGGTTCAAGTCCCAGGGGGCGTACGACTAATTCACACTTCACGTGTGGTTTTCTCTAACATGGAGAGGATCCATTCTCCGGATGTTGTTGGAGCATAGTGTGGTGGGTCACTTGGTGACGTGCATGTCGGAATGCATTCAATTAGAGCGTCATATGCGGGTTGATGAAAGAAAACAATCGATAAACGATCACCAGACTGACCTTCAGGGACAACCACACGGTGATAAGTCGACTT
>DBFL01000017.1:10928-26717 GCA_002294285.1 Candidatus Neomicrothrix sp. UBA881 | reverse complement strand
TTCATCCCATTGCACTCTCTTACCACCACCATGTCACCAGGCTCACCGAACTGGTAGCGATAGCCTGAATGTTCAATTATCGGACCATCTGTGGACACAACAGTTTCTTTTTGCTTTGAAATTGAATTCTCCTCGTTGCCGCTACTTGTAACAAGAAAAATAATTGCTATAACAAGAACAACAATTAATGTTAATTGAAAAACCAATTTCTTAATTGACCAAGTCGGCAGTTCACCAACTAAGGCAGAAGTTTCATCAATCTCGCTTTCTTTTTCTGAAGCGCCGTTCATATCTTTACCCTTAAGTAGCAATATCAATAAGAAAAACAATACGCCTTAAAACAGTCATCCCAAAATTTTCTTTAAGCGTCAAAGCAAAAAGGTATACATCGGATCTATTTTTACTTGGTCTAATATTCAACAATGGATAGTGATTCACCGGCATCTAAGCCACAAGTGCAATGGATGAGTAGCAACGAAGCAGCTCAACGGCTCGGAGTCACGACAGCAACTTTATACAGGTTTATAGATGAAGGGCGCTTACCGGCTTACAGGATGGGGAGAGTAATACGACTTAAAGAAAGTGAAGTTAACGACTTCGAGACAACTTGTCGGATTGAACCTGGATCACTTTCACACCTGTTGCAAGAGTGACGGATTTACCTTTCCCTCGACAATTATTCCTATGCAGATAGGATAAATTCGTAGAAAGCTTATTCACAAAATAATACCCAGCAGGTTTTAATTGAACCCTTTTACAAATCAAAGCGAAGACTCTTTCCCGGACTCAGCTCTTACTAGCGGGATGCGGAACTCAGCTTTAGAACAACTTGAAAAAACTCCATTTCCAGTGCCAGAAGAAGAGGTGTGGAAGTATTCAAAAATTGGAGAACTTGATTTAGGCGTTTTTTCACCATCTTTGCAAAGTCCCTCCAAAGAAGCGGACGTTAAAAGTTTTTTGGATTCAAATGCAGGAGAATCAGGATTAATCTCAGTTCTAGACGGATGGATAACTGCCTCTGGGAATGACGAATATTATAAGAATTCCGAAATCAATCTAGGTCCGTTGTCGAAAATAAACGAAGAGCTAATCAACCTGGACGAAAGACTTCATAAGCCAATAGATTTCTTTGACTGTTTGAATCGTTCGTACAACCCAGAGACATTAGTTCTACATGTCCCTGACGATGTGGTGATTAGAGACCCCATATACATAAAAGTTCAAGCTGTTACAGAAGGTTTAGTTTCATGTCCAGCTATTTTTATCGACTTGGGCAGAAACTCTGAAGTGAACATAGTGGAACATCATCTATCTGATGAGGGAAGTTATTTAACAGTACCGGTTCTTAACGCTCGAATTGGTGAAAATAGCAGACTTAAGCATTCAGTTCTCCAGAGTTTAGGAAAGACAACGTGGCAAGTATCAAAACAGAATTTTTATCTTGAACGAGATGCTTATGTTGAAACATTTACAGCGGCTTTCGGAGGAAATTACGCCAGAAGTGAGATACGTTGCGAACTCCAGGGAAGGGGAGCGGAGGCGCATTCAAGAGCTGCATATTTTGGTAGTGGGGAACAGACTCTCGACTTTCGAACCTTTCAAAAACATGGGGCTCCTGACACGACAAGTAAGTTGCTTTTCAAGGGAGCCTTGGATGATGATTCAAGATCAGTTTACTCAGGTTTGATCAAGGTCTTACCCGAAGCAATTAGAACAAGAGCCCAGCAGACTAATAGGAACATAAAGCTTTCCGATGATGCTTGGGCGGAGAGTGTTCCAAATCTAGAGATTGAAACCAATGACGTGGTTTGTAACCACGCATCGACTGTTTCAGGAGTCGACACTGAGCAACTTTTCTACTTAGAGAGTAAAGGAGTTGAAACTTCAATAGCAGAGCGTCTTATTATCACAGGGTTTTTTGATGAGATAATTTCCAAATTGGATGACCCTCTACTCGTCGAAGAAATCAGATTGAAGATGTTGGATTCATTACAGAGACACTCAAGGGCTGAGAGCTGATATGGGAGAGTACAAGGTATGCCATATTGGAGAACTCACAGAAGCAACTCCCTATCGCGCAGAAGTCGAAGGACGCAAGCTCGCTCTTGTGAGGATTCAGGAAAGGATTTACGCGATAAGTGATACTTGCAGTCATGAAGATGTTTCTTTATCTGACGGTGAGGTAGATCTTGAAGAATGCGCTTTGGAGTGTTGGAAGCATGGGAGTCTGTTTTCACTCGAGACAGGTGAAGCACTTAGTCTTCCCGCTACTAAAAGTGTAGAAACATATAAAGTGACGATTTCCGGCGACGATGTTTTTTTGGTGATCGAATGACAAGCGAAAAAGTTCTTATTATTGAAGATCTATGCGTTAAAGCTAGTAACAAACAGGTCTTGAAGGGTGTGAACCTTGAAATAAGACCTTCAGAGGTCCATGCTGTTATGGGTCCTAACGGATCGGGTAAATCAACTCTTGCTCATGCTCTAATGGGTCGACCGGGCTACGAAGTAACTTCTGGGTCAATCACATTAGATGGAGTAGATCTTCTCTCTCTTAAAACATGGGAAAGATCTCAAGCTGGAATGTTCATAGCTATGCAACAACCAATAGAAGTACCAGGCGTGAAAGTGTCTGATGTTATAACTGAAGCGGCCGTTATTTCTGGGCTTGATCCTGAGAAGTCATTATCGTTGCTACATGCAGAAGCAAAGAATCTTGAAATCGAAGATGAATTCATAGAAAGAGAGTTGAACGTCGACCTATCCGGAGGCGAGAAAAAAAGGAATGAAACACTTCAACTCTTAGTTTCCAACTCGAGTTACGCAATTTTAGATGAGATTGATTCTGGCCTAGATCTTGATTCCCTTGCTTTGGTAGCAAGACGGATTCAGCAAGCCACAGAAGACAGCCAATTAGGTGTACTGGCGATAACTCATTTCAGTCGTTTGCTGGAAATTCTTGAGCCCGACAAGGTGCATGTACTAGTAGACGGGCAGATAGTTGAAACTGGTTCAGTTGATTTGGCATCTCAACTGGAAGAAGACGGATATCAAAAGTTCTTGAAGTAGGTAGAAATTGCAAGAAGAACTTTTAGAACCAGAAGAGTTGGAAGCTTTGATCAAAAAGTTTCCCAAATGGGCGCATCAAGATGGGAGCCTGCATCAAGAATTCCAGTTCCATGATTTCGCAGAAGCATTTGGTTTCATGCGCAAAGTTGCAGAAATAGCTGAAGATCTAGACCATCATCCTGATTGGTTTAATTCTTGGAATAGAGTTTCGATTTCCATTTCCACTCATTCCGCCGGAGGTCTCACAGCCTTAGATCGGAAATTCGTAGAAAAAGTAGAGTCACTTGAAGGTTTTTAACTTTTTGCAGATTCAATTATTTGGTCAAAAGTGTTCCACCCCAAGGTCGCACATTTAATTCTGACAGGGTATTTAACCACACCTTTTAAAGCTTCTAAGTCTCCCATGGAGGGAATTGTTTTACTTGGGTCGGTTTCTGATGAATCAAGACTGCTCGCATGAATAGACATCATTTCTTTGAAGCGTTCAATTAGTTCCTTTGCCTCATCGAGACTTTTGCCTATAACTGATTCTGTCATCATTGAGGCTGAAGCTTGACTAATGGAACACCCTTGGCCTCCTATGCGGATCTCTTTAATTAAGTCATTTTCGAGGTGGACATAGACCTTGACTTCATCACCACAAAGAGGGTTGAACCCCTCTTCCATAACTGCAGGAGGTGTCGGTAGTTCACCCTGGTTGCGAGGGCTCCTGTAGTGATCCAGAATTACTTCTTTGTATAAATCTTCAAGTCCCGTCATCGTTTACCCAGACTAGTTAATTAAAAATCTTTCCTGCTTCATTAATAGCATCAGCTAAAACTTCAATATCAGACTCGTCATTATAAATGTAGAGAGAAGCTCTAGTAGTTGCCGCTAGGCCTAAAAGTTTCATTAGAGGTTTGCAACAATGATGTCCGGCGCGGACACAAACACCGTATTGGTCAAGTACTTGACTCAGGTCATGAGGGTGCACATCGCGGTAAGAGAAAGAAATAACACCCGATCTCTGAAGCGGGTCATCGGGTCCGTGTATAACAAGATCGTTTGCAAATCTGTCATTTAGGACCTCTAGTGCAAAAGAAGTCAAGTGTTGCTCGTGCTCTCTGATCGATTTCATGCTGAACTTTTCTAGGTAGCTAATAGCTACGCCCAGTCCGATGATTTCACCAATCGGAGGGGTCCCTGCTTCAAATTTCCACGGTAGTTCATTTGTTGTGAAACCTTCTGTGGTCACATTCAAAATCATTTCACCTCCACCAAGAAAAGGTGGCATTTTTTCTAATAGTTCCAGACGACCCCAAAGAATACCAATGCCTGTAGGAGCACACATTTTGTGCCCACTGAAAGCAATAAAATCAGCGCCCAGATCCGATACATCAGTGTCGAAATGTGGAACAGATTGACAGGCATCAACTAAGCAAATAGCCCCAACACTATGAGCAGCTTTAACAAGTTCCTTTACAGGATTAATTGTTCCTAAAGCGTTAGAAACTGCAGTGACGCATAGAAGCTTAACTCCCTTTAGCAATTCATCTAAATTTTCAAGATTGAGACATCCATCTTTTGTTAGAGGGATCCACCGAATTTCAATGCCTATTTCACTTGCGAGTTGCTGCCATGGAACGATATTCGAGTGGTGTTCCAGAGAACTTAAGAGGATCACGTCACCGGTGCTCAACTCACTTCGTGCCCAGGTGTAAGCAACTAGGTTTATGGCTTCAGTGGCATTTTTCGTGAAAATTATTTCTTTCTCAGAGGGAGAATTTATGAAGCGATGCACTTTGTGTCGCGCTTCTTCCATTTCCGCAGTTGCAAGTTCAGCTATATGATAGGCGCCTCTGTGAACATTAGAATTTATTTCCTTGTAATAATCGCTCATTCGGTCTATCACTTCAATTGGTTTTTGCGAGGTTGCCGCTGAGTCAAGATAAACAATCGGATTGCCATTTACTTTTCGTTCAAGAAGAGGAAAATCTTTCTTAACCTTTTTAGGATCAAAATTAGAGTCAGACATTTCAGTTACCCCGGAAAGATTCATATCCAGAAGATTCAAGTTTTTCAACTATGTCATTACCACCCTTAGCAACAATTTTGCCGTCCATAATTACATGAACAACATCAGGGTGTAAATGCTCTAAAAGCCTCTGATAATGGGTGATTGTAAGAACACCTAGACTTGAATTTTTTTCACGAACTTTCGTTACACCATCTGCTACCACGGTTAGAGCATCAATGTCTAGACCTGAATCGGTTTCATCGAGAATGGCGATTTCAGGTTCGAGAATAGCCATTTGTAGAATTTCATTTCTTTTCTTCTCTCCACCTGAGAAACCTTCATTCAGGTAACGTTCTGCAAAAGAGGAATCCATGTTAAGTGTTTCAAGCCATTCCATGATCGAGAGGCGTAATTCTAGAACCGACATTTTTATATCTTTGCGAGCTGAAAGGGCTTGCCGCAGGAAATTTATTACAGAAACACCAGCTACTTCATGAGGATATTGGAAAGCCAAAAATATGCCGGATTTACCTCGCATTTCAGTTGACCAGTCTGTAATGTCCTCGCCGCGAAAATGTATAGAACCACTTGTCACTTCGTATTCGGAGCTGCCTAGGAGAACGGAAGCTAAAGTTGATTTTCCAGATCCATTAGGTCCCATCAAGGCATGGACCTCACCTTCGTTTATGGTCATATTTACTCCATTGAGGATGCGTGTTCCATCTTCAGCAGAGGCATGAAGGTCTGTGATTTCGAATAGAGGGCTGGGTGTTGACACGATTTAAGTCTATTGAGAGCTTTTAATTACCACTATCCGTATAGGGTTAATTAGTCAACAATTCTTAAGCGAAATTTTCCAAGTTCTGAAATTTTCATGCTTCTTGCCGTCGCCACCTATTCCATTACCTGTTCCGTCGGGAAAAAGTCGAAAGGTGCAAATTGCTTGTTCATCATCAAGTGACACAGCTGTATATCTCGCATCGCTATGCCGGGCAGGCCCAGCGCGCCATAGCAGCCAGTTTCCTATTCTGCGTTTATAAGCGATTTTCACTGATCCAAGATCATCGCCAGATGTAAGAAGTTCCTTGGGGGCCTCTAACCAAGCTTGCGCAGCTATATTTTTGTCACGCAACGGAGTATCAGGTAATTCCCAAGTGTGAATAGGGGTGTAGTCAAATGGTCTGTCATCGGCAGGTAATGCCGTTGGTTTTTCTTTCACCAGCCTCGATTTGCCCATTCCTCTAAAGAAGGACTTTCATTCCCAATAGTCGTATCATCACCGTGTCCTGGCAGAACCAGAGTGTCACCAGGTAAATGACTGAAGAGTCGACGGTCAATGGAACTAATTATTTGTTCAAAATCACCGCCTTCAAATTCGGTGGTACCGGGTCCACCAGGGAAAAGAGTGTCGCCTGAAAAAAGAATTGGAGAGCCTTCAAGTCTAAAACATATCGATCCTGGTGTGTGTCCAGGAGTAAGAATGGTATGGAGTCTTAGTCGTCCTATTTCAATTACAGTTTCATCTTCTAGTAGATAGTCATAGCTCGGTAGCATTTTTGCATCCGCACTGGTGACACCAACCTCATATCCAGCTTCCCTTACAGCAGGAATCGCTTGTATGTGATCCCAGTGGCCGTGGGTCTCAAGAACGGTTTTAACATTTAAAGCCTTACACAACTCAAGAAGTTTTTCGTGCTCATTTGCAGCATCAATCAGGGCGCTTTCACCTGTTTCGCGACAACGTAGAAAAAATACGTTGTTGTCCAAGTCGCCAACCACTATTCGATGTATTTCAGCTTGAGTGTCACAATAATGGAGTGACACTCCAGGAACACCAGTTCTGGGGTGATCTGTATGTGAACATGGTGGCGATAAAGGCGAAGAGGGTATTTGTGTTGAGTTTTCGTTAGTATCCATTATGAATCATGTTAGCAATAGGAGAACAAGAGCCGACTTACCCCGATATCGTCGAGTATTGAAGTTTAAAAATGTTTATTTCCTGAAATTAGATTTAAGGAGCTAAAAAGTGAATTTTGCCTTTACAGAGGAACAGGAACAGTTACGAGAATTCGTTAATCAGTTCATGGAGAACTATTCGCCTGAATCGAAAGTTCGAGAGTTAATGGAGACCGATTTGGGTTATGACCCTGAGACTTGGTCGATGATGGCAGAGCAGTTAGGGCTTCAAAGTCTCATAATCCCTGAAGAGTACGGTGGACAGGGATTTGGATATGTGGAACTTATAGTGGTTATGGAAGAAATGGGAAGAGCTTTACTTTGTTCTCCATTCTTCTCAACAGTTGTTCTCGCAGCTAATACTCTCATTCACTCGGGTGATGATGCTGCCAAGTCAGAACTTTTACCTGGTATAGCAAGTGGTGAAACAATTGCGACTCTGGCCTTCACCGAGGAAAGTGGAAAGTGGGGAAGCGACGGCATAACAATGCTCGCAACAGCATCAGGTGATGGATGGGAA
This sequence comes from Candidatus Neomicrothrix sp. UBA881, assembly GCA_002294285.1. Classification (GTDB taxonomy): domain Bacteria; phylum Actinomycetota; class Acidimicrobiia; order Acidimicrobiales; family MedAcidi-G1; genus MedAcidi-G1. The sequence goes on along the minus strand of DBFL01000017.1, from coordinate 19,176 downwards.
CTCAATGGAACAAAAATGTATGTTCTTGATGGTAATTCCGCCTCTTTGATACTTGTGGCGGCTTGCACCGACAAAGGGATTTCGCTTTTCAAAGTTGATGGTGATTCAGAAGGACTCTCTCGAAAACAACTAGCAACTATGGACATGACTAGAAAACAGTCAAGGCTTGATTTTGCAAATGTTAAGGCAACTCTTATTGGTGAAGAGGGGCAAGGATGGGCCGTTCTTGAAAGAGTTTTGGATTTGGCTGCTGTTGCTCTTGCGGCCGAACAAGTGGGGGGAGCTCAACAGTGTCTTGACACTGCCGTTCAATATGCAAAAGACAGAGTTCAGTTCGGTCGACCAATAGGCAGTTTTCAGGCCATTAAACATAAGTGTGCAGATATGTTGTTGGAGGTCGAGTCTGCTAAATCAGCCGCATATTACGCAGGATGGTGTGCTGCTGAACTCAATGATGAGTTGCCTTCGGTGGCTAGCTTGGCAAAGGCTTATTGTTCAGAAGCGTATTTCAATACAACTGCTGAAAATATCCAAATTCATGGAGGTATAGGTTTCACCTGGGAGCATCCGGCGCATTTGTATTTTAAAAGAGCGAAAAGCTCTGAGCTTTTGTTCGGAGACCCTACTTACCATAGGGAACTGCTAGCACAGCGAATTGGGATCTGAGATCTTAAGACGAAAATAAAATAGTTTTAAATTTTCTTAAGTGTGAGTGATGTGACTCTTATGTTGCTATAACCAAATTGTGATCTTATTTTTTGCCATTTTAGGGTTTCTTCTAGTTCTTTTTATCGCCCTTATTTCGGTGGCATATACAGTTCGTAATTTAAGTGAGATGTCTTTACCTTCTGTGTTCGAAGTAGATGATGCCGTTGAATGGATTTCAGAGAGACTTCCTGAGGAAGCAGCTTCACAGTTACGAAAAGATGAGGTTTTCGAAATAATAGGCTTATGGCTTGATTCTCTTGATTCAGCCGGTCTCGCTTCGGAGTATGGGCAGGAAATCGGCGAAGGTAGAACAAAGGGAGACAATGAAGATTCAGTCGCGGATCTTGATATTGCCGTGGATGAGGTTGTTGCTAAATCTTTGGATCTGCCGGAACCTTTAAATGAAGTTGCGGTAGTGGTTGTGCTTGATCTCCTAATTGTTTATTTGACAGAGATGGGTGCGATTGGTAGTCAACCCACGGAAAAAAGGTAACTTCAATACATGATTGATCGCCATAGTCCTGTTTTCGTAGCAGGTCATAAAGGACTTGTGGGCTCTGCAATAATAAGGAGACTTAAATCGGAAGGATTTTCAGAACTGAGAGTTGCGGATAGAGAAGAACTCGATTTGCGTGATCAGTCTGCGGTAGATGCATGGTTTGAAGTAGAGAAACCAAGGTATGTCTTTCTTGTTGCTGGAACAGTAGGTGGGATAATGGCGAATAGTACCCGTCCGGCCGAGTTTATTTATGACAATTTGATGATCCATGGAACCGTTGTACATGCGAGCCACAGGGTAGGAGTGGAGAAGCTTATATATCTGGGAAGTTCATGTATATATCCCCGTGAAGCGAACCAGCCAATAGTCGAAAGTTCCTTGTTGAGTGGACCATTAGAGCCAACAAATGAAAGTTATGCATTGGCAAAGATTGCTGGAATAAAACTATGCGAAGGTTACAGAAGGCAGTATGGGGATGACTTCATATCTGCTATGCCAACAAATCTCTATGGGCCAGGAGACAATTTTGATGAACTAAATGGACATGTTTTGCCAAGTTTGATTAGGCGTTTCCACGAAGCAAAAGATCAACAAAAGGGCACCGTTGAAGTTTGGGGTAGTGGTAAAGCTAAGCGTGAGTTTTTGCATGTTGATGATTTAGCCGATGCCTGTTTGTTCCTGATGGACAATTATTCCGATTTGGAACATATAAATGTCGGCACAGGGGTGGATCATAGTATCAAGGACTTAGCTGAGAGTATTAGAGACTTGATTTATCCTGAAGTGGAAATAGCGTTTGATACATCAAAGCCAGATGGGATGCCAAGAAAAGTTTTGGACGTTTCGAAGTTGTCAGCACTCGGGTGGAAATCGAAAATAGATTTGTTTGAAGGTTTGGTAACGACTTATGAGTGGTTTTGTTCAGCAAGAAAGACAGGAGAGGTAAGGGAGTAGGTTTTCAGTCCTGTTTTGTTTTACCGGCTGCTTTTTGTGCCTTTTTCCAAGCTCTAACTTTTGTTAGTGACTCTTGACTATTTATATCGGCAACAGACCTAGGGGTTTTATCTGCAAATGGTCCTGCGTAATCTTGCCATCCTGGCGGTGAGCATCCCATTCTTTTAGCGAGAAGAGCTGTGAATATCATTGATTTTTCAGCTCCAAAGCCAGGCAGTGCGATAAGACGGTTGTATAGAGTTTCGCCAGTTTCTGAATCAGTCCATAGTTTTTCGGTATCACCATCATAATTTTCAATTAAGTGTTGGCAAAGGTCTTGAATTCGTCCTGCCATAGATGAAGGAAAGCGGTGTATTGCTGGTTTTTCTTTGCAAACTGACTCAAATTTTGAAGGTTCCATAGAAGCGATTTGAGAAGTGTCAAGCTCTCCGAGTCTCTCTAGAAGTGTGTAAGGACCTTTGAAGGCCCATTCCATTGGTATTTGTTGGTCGAGAAGCATTCCTAGCAGGAGCGCAAGCGGATTGTTGTTCAAAAGATGGTCCGCGTCATCATTTCCTGTAATTGCTAGATCGCCTGAAAATTTAGCTGCCATGGTTAAAGAGTAGTTCGTTAGAAAGAATTTTGAAATTTGTTCTAATGAAATTGAGGAAAAGAAAATTTTTACAGAGTGTCTGATGCAAGGCTCGGATTAGAGTCTAAATATGAGCGCTGCTTCAATAAGGATTTATACAGATGGCGCTTGCTCTGGCAACCCAGGTCCGGGAGGATGGGCGTGGGTGGTGCCGGATGGTGATTTTGCTGCTGGTAGTGAATCGCAAACCACAAATCAGCGGATGGAATTAAAGGCCACCCTTGAAGCTGTAAAAGCATTTCAAGGTCAGATAGTTATTGTGAGTGACTCTACTTATGTAGTTAATTGTTTTCGTGATCGCTGGTGGGAAGGATGGTTGAAGAGGGGGTGGGTCAATTCTGCTAAAAAGCCTGTAAAGAATCGTGACCTATGGGAACCTTTAATTGAAACTTATATAGAACGTGGGAACGTCTCTTTTGAGTGGGTTAAAGGCCACTCAGGTGACCGATGGAATGATGAAGCAGATCGCTTAGCTGTGCAAGCAGGCTTGGAGCAGAGTTCATTTAAAGGGAATCTTTCCTTTTAACAACTTAAAAGATTGTCGCAAATTGATGGCCGATTCTTTTTTCGCGTCTATAGTCGTGATTACCGAAGAGAGGAGGTGGTCCAGATTAGTAGTAAACGTTATGGGACTTCGGAGGTGGGTGGCCGCTAGGCGGTTCTGGACCATCTGGCGAATTTCCGCCAGCCACCCTCAGATTCGGCTGCTGGTTTTGGTCCCAACTAGCGATTAGGTCTATCTGAGAAATCCAGAAATAGTTCCAATATTTCAATTTAGGGGGTGCACTTCAGTGCACCCCCTAAATCTTTTTACAAAGCTTCATTGATATCAGATATCATTTCCTCATGGATCGGCTTAGTAATTTTGAAAATAATAGATTTATAGGAGACAAGAGGACTCAAGAGGTGTATGACCTGGACGACTCTGAAGAAAGCGAATCCATGAGGGTTCTCATTGACGAGCTTGTTGAGAACGAAACATATATTTGTTTTTCGCCTGACACGCTTGCCGAAGCTCGCAATCGCGGTTACAGACTTAGAAAATTCAGCTCTTAGTTTTTTGCCGAATCAGGTTTAATGCGCTTCCCGCTTTGAACCATTCGATTTGTTCATCTGACATTGAGTGGTTGGTTTTTATGGTCAAAGTCTCGCCATCAGATTTGTTTATTAAGACTTCTACGGGTTGATTTTCACTCAGATCACTTAGACCGATTATAGAAATCCGATCTTTTTCATCAATTAGCTCATAGTCATCTGAGTTGTTGAATGTTAGAGGCAGTATTCCTTGTTTTTTTAAGTTGGTCTCATGTATTCGGGCAAAAGAGCGTGCAATTACAGCGCGGCAACCTCGGAATCTTGGCTCCATAGCAGCGTGTTCTCTTGAAGAACCCTCACCAATGTTTTCATCACCGATGGCTATCCAATTTATTCCAGCTTCGTGGTAGCGCTTTGCAATCTCAGGGTAAGGTCGTATTTCATTGTCAGTTAGATCGATTCCAGTTCCAACTTCGTCTGTAAATGCGTTAACAACTCCTAAATAGAGATTTCCTGAAATATTCTCCAAATGTCCTCTATATTTCAGCCAAGAACCTGCCATTGAAATGTGGTCGGTTGTGCATTTTCCTTTTGCTTTCATCAAAATCGGTAGATTCTCAAGATCTTTTCCGTCCCAGGGGTTGAATGGGGTGAGAGCTTGAAGTCTTTCACTTGTAGAGGGTATCGAAATCTCAATTTCTGAATTGTCGTCGGGAGGAGGTTGAAATAAACCTTCCTCTCCGGAATCAAAACCTTTCGAGGGAAGCTCTTCTCCAACATCCACGGAAAGTTTAACCTCTTCACCGTTTTCAGCAGTTAGTGAGTCGACTGCAGGGTCAAAATCGAGTGTTCCGGCGATGCTTAGGGCCACAACAGTTTCAGGTGAAGTAACAAAAGCAAAAGTTGAGGCGTATCCGTCATTTCTTTTAGGAAAGTTACGGTTATAGCTGGTGACAATACTATTGGGAACTCCGTCATCCATATCTTGCCGATCCCACTGGCCTATACAAGGACCGCACGCGTTTGCTAGAACGGTCGCTCCTATAGCTTCTAGATCAGATAGAAGTCCGTCTCTTTCTATTGTTGCCCGTACTTGCTCTGAACCTGGTGTAACCATCAAAGGTATTTTTGATTTTAAACCTTTAGATAGAGCATCTCTTGCAATACCAGCTGCACGTGTTATGTCTTCATAACTAGAATTTGTGCATGAGCCTATCAATCCAGCACTTACCTCAAGAGGCCACCCATTAGAGGATGCTTCTGCAGCAAGATCGCCAATAGGCCTGGCTAAATCGGGGGTATGAGGTCCATTTATATGAGGTGTTAGTTCAGAGAGGTTTATTTCAATCACACGGTCGAAGAAAGTCTCAGGATCTTCTTCGACTTCCGGATCGGCTTGAAGATCTGCACTTACTGAGTCAGCTGCTTTAGCGGTGGCTTCACGATTAGTGGCATTCAGGTATCGTGACATGGCTTCGTCATAGGGGAAAAGGGAGGTAGTAGCACCTATTTCCGCTCCCATATTGCAGATTGTTCCCTTGCCAGTCGCTGAAAGAGTACGTGCTCCAGGGCCTAAGTACTCCACAATTGCCCCAGTGCCTCCTTTTACGGTAAGAATTTCAGCAACCTTTAAGATCACGTCTTTTGGTGAAGCCCAGCCACTTAGCTCTCCTGTTAGATGAACACCTATTAACTTTGGCCACTTGACATTGAATGGGAATCCAGTCATCACATCAACTGCGTCAGCACCTCCCACGCCAATTGCGATCATTCCCAAGCCTCCTGCGTTAGGTGTATGACTGTCAGTTCCAATCATCATTCCACCAGGAAATGCGTATTGTTCAAGAATGACTTGATGGATGATGCCAGATCCGGGCTTCCAGAATCCAGCTCCATATTTCGCACAAACTGATTCAAGGAAATCATAGACTTCAGAATTATTTTCGACAGCGACCTGAAGATCTGTCGCACTGTCGATACGAGCCTGGATTAAATGGTCACAATGTGTAGTTGTAGGGACTTGCACTTCGTTTAGACCGGCTGTCATGAATTGCAACCAGGCCATTTGAGCAGTTGCATCCTGCATAGCAACCCTGTCAGGTCTTAGATCAACATATGACTCACCGCGGTTCATTTCTGTGTTGCTTGGATTCTCCAAGTGGTTAATCAGAATTTTTTCAGCCAAACTTAAGGGCCTATTTAAAGTTTTTCTTCCAGCAGATAGGCGATTTTCAAGATTTGCGTAAACACCTTCAACTAGTTCTGTCGGAGTCTGGGATTGAACTGTCATAATTTGAATCTATCAGAACAAAATTCATCTAAACTCGACTGTGACGAACTTGCCAATTCAGATAACAGGCCAGCGGCGTCTACGTTTTTGGGTTTTCCCATCTTTCTCGCTGAGAGCCCAAGACCTTCTCCAAGCTCCAATTTCAGGTCCAGTTAGAGATGGTGAGGTATCAACATAAGCTCTCTTTCTAGCATTCCACCAGCTGGAGGAAGTTTCGTCAGCGAGACTTCTAACCTCTTTTTCAATTCGGGCGCTGAAGGATCTCGCATTTTCGTCTTTTTCGGGGTTCATTGGGTAACCGAAGGTGACTGTACTCTTTGAACGCCTCGGTAGATTTTTGCCTTTTCGAAGTATTTTTCCTGTTCCTGAAACATGTATCGGGACAACTGGGACGCCACAACGTATTGCTAGGTAGGCAGCGCCGCCTCTGAACGGTTGTCCCCACCCATCAGGGCTACGACCTCCCTCGGGGTATATGAGTAGACTCCACCCTTCACCTATCAGGCCCGAAATCATGTCGCCTGACTGCCTGCTTACTTTAGTTCTATCGATCGGAACGGCCCCTATAGCTAGAGCTGATAGTGCGCTTGTGGCTTTTGTGTTGAAGAAATAATCTGCAGCAGCTCCAATTACTAGTTCGTGTCTCCACGGTTCAGGTATTGAGGTAATTAAGAGTGGTGTGTCAGCATGGCTCTGGTGGTTAGCAGCAAAAATAGCTGGCCCTTCAAGGTTCCCTAGTCGATCTAATCCCTCACGCGTTGGCGAAGCGAGGAATGACATCACCGGTCTCATAAGTGTTTCCACGACGACAGCTCGTACAAAACGTGCTCCTGGACGACGCGCCCAGTCGGTATCGTAATCTGCTCCTAGAGAATTCTTTTTCGTTATAGATTCAACACCTATAGGCGAAGGGGCTTCCACCCATGGAAAGCCAAGTTTCAGAAACTTATTCCTAAAACCATATGCGAGAGAACTTATCGTTTTCATTTCAAATCACATCTGCCATAACCAGGGGAGGGGTTTTTAAGTGCGTGATTGTCGGTTGAGGGCCTACAACATCGGTAGCTATTTCCAGAGCATCCTGAAGAGTTGAAGCAGACTGGAACCCTAGACGGTTAACAGCTTTCTTATCGCCACCGACGATAATAATTCTTCCGAGGTGTTCCATCGCATGGCTTCCCCAATACCACATGTATAGAGGGTGCACTCCGTGATAGGCGTAAGAGTTTCTATACAGGTGGATGTACCATTCGTCCTCTGCAAATTGTTTTTCGTAACGCTTTTCGATCTCTACTGGGTCGGTTGTTTCTGTTAGGACCTGTTCAAAAAAATCGATGTAGCTAGGGTGGTGTACGGGGTGAAACTCCCAAGGAGTTGGATGGCTCATTATGAGTACTCCTCCTTCACGAACAAGAGGCTTTCCTTTATAAAGGTTGAAAAAATAACCAAGTCCGAGACACATAACCAAAATGGGGTTCATTATGGAATTCACGTTGTAGGGGCAGATGTAAGGAAGGCCCATTGTGAGAATGTCTGTCTGTCCTTCAACTTGTACGAGTTGCTGAGCGTATACGTTTTCAATGGTTTTCTGGTGAACAGCCTCAACTTCACCCGCCTGAATTGAAGTAAGTTCATAAGGCGACTGCCACCCTCCAAAGATACTTCTTTTGGTTTTAACAGGAAGGATCTCTAAACCTCTTTGCATTGCAATGAACTGGGCTCTATCTCTGGCACTCCATTCCCACTCTCTTTTTTGAAGAAGAGCTAGAGGCCCCTCTCTTCCGAATGTGTTGTTGTTCACAGTTGTCTCAATCTGAAAGATTTTCACGCCCGCATCCTTTATTACATCTCCCATACGCCAGTTGGAAGCATGTAAGGCTGAGTTTTCTCGATCCATTATTGACTTTGAATTTTTCAAAGTGTGGGGATTGTGATGATGTCTTAAACCGGTATATCCAGCTAAACCTGTTGCTGTGCTCTTATGACCGCCGTCCATAGAAACTAAGTTGATGTTTACATATACCAGCAGGTCGCTCTCTGCCGCTCTTTTGCAAAAGTGCACTTCCTCCCCATGCGGCGTTTCGCCTAGAACAACCATTCCTTCAGGGTCTTCTGCGTCAAGATTGTAGAG
>DBFL01000017.1:0-10538 GCA_002294285.1 Candidatus Neomicrothrix sp. UBA881 | reverse complement strand
TGTAGAGCAAGGGCGGCGATGAGGTGCACGTCGTCTACTCCAGCTTCGGCAGCCATATCCAACACAGCTTCTATTATTCGTTGCCTAATATCTGGTTTACGCATTGGTGGAAGAGGAAGAGAAATGTCGTCAAACGCGATCGTGAGTTTCATGCCAGCTTTTAAAAGTGAGGGGAGAGGGTCTGATTCACCAAGAGGGTTTAAAAGTGCATTCTTTATGGCGCCTTCTGGGTCTTGAATCCCAAATAGAGGTTCAGATGGGTATACGACTCGTGATCTACCAGTGGGGAGTTTTTCCAGACGAAAACTCTCTCCGTGATGAAAAACAATTGGTGGGGTGTTCCTGTCTACATCTAGTACGAATCCAGGCCTTGGGGAGGGGTATGAAGTTTCTTTACTATTTTTTTTCATGAGATATTTCTCTCCCTTTCATTTCGAAGATCAAAAACAATCTTGAAGGCTCCTCGTTGTCCAGCATTAGCAGCGTGTTTTAATGCATCCTGATATTCGCTAATTGGATAGGAAGCTGAGACTAGTTCTTCAAGTTTTGCAGTTTTAACGAGTTCAAATGCAAGGTCGAAAGTGCTCACACTTTCTCCGCTGCTGTATGTTTCAGTCCCATAAGTGTAAGCCCCGACCATTTGCAATTCTCGATGCCAAAGGGGTGTCAATTCAAGCTCGACGATTGAAGGCATTCCAACTAGCACAATGCGTCCTTTTGGTTTGGTTATGGCTAAAGCATTGCTGATGCTCTGTGATGACCCAACACAGTCAATCACAACATCGGCACCTCCTGTTAGTCGGTCAACACGACCTTGAGGTCCTTTTTCGGACACATTTGCAATAGCTCTTGTTCCACAAACCCTTCTGACTGCACGGTGAATCTCGTTGGGCTCTACAACCATGTCAGCTCCTAGTTTTGTTGCCAGGTTTTTCTGTTCCGGATATCGGGCACTTGAGATAATTGCTTTTGGATTCGCGTGCTTTCTCAGAGCCGAAATAGTAACTTGCCCTAAAGTGCCGCTCCCTAAAATAGCTACTACTCCATTGTCAGGAAGTTCTGCCGCTAAGGCAGCGTGTATTCCGCACGCTGTAGGTTCCACCATTACCGCAGCTTCGTCAGAGAAGTCTTCAGGAACCGAATGCAACTGGCTGGGATGAGCGTAAAATTCCGTAGCCCAACCACCTCCTGTATCATGACATGAACCGGTTTGTATCCCTGATGAGATTTCACCAAGGGTCACATTTTCACAGTTGCCTATTCTTCCTTCCTTGCAAGGGTTGCATGTCGGGGAAATATTGCGACTTGTGCAACTCAAGACAGGTTCGAGTACAACTCGACTGTCATCGTCAAGGTTTCCTACTACTTCATGTCCAGGTGTGAAAGGAAACGATACAAGAGGTTCGAAATATCTAGCTGATTTGCCATCTACGGTAGCTAAGTCTGAACCGCAAATACCTGAAAGTCTTGGTCTAACTCTCACCCAGTCTTTTCCCGGTGACTTCGGTGCGTCTTCGTGGACCAGATCTATAGGGCCAAAGCTCGCCCCGGAACCAGGTTTAATATTTCCCGCAATTTTGGCAGCAGCGTATCGTGGGATATTTCTTTTGAACTTGAGAGCCTTCATCGTTTCCCTCCTCGATGGGGAGCTAGAGGCAAGATCTTATTGTGCATCCCAGGTGATTTACTAAAATTCTCAACTAGCCAACCGCGTTTTCTTGCGATGCTGGCGAGACGTACTTCTGGATTTACTGCCACAGGGAAACCAACAGCTTCAAGCATCGGCAGGTCACTAGCTGAATCTGCATAAGCGACAGATTCACGTAGGTCAAGTCCATTTGCAGATGCGTAGTCTGCCAATGCCTGATATCTAGATTCTCCTGTGGGTGGGACGTCGATTAATCGACCATCATAAGTATCGTCTTCCTGTCCAAGTGTGGGGCAAATAATGTCATCAAATAGAGGTTTAAGTGGCTCGACAATGAAATCCAAGGCACCTGTGATGAGAACAGTTTTATGACCTAAATTTTTATGCTCCCTAACCCTGCGAATTCCTTCAGGGAATGACTTTGAGAGTATGAGATCGCTGAACTGTTCAGCTGAGTCTTCAGATATTTGAGAAATCGGAGCTCCTTCATAACGTCTATAGAAATGGCGTAGAAAATCACCACGATCCTGTTTGTCTAGAGAGAGAAGTTGTGGTGCTTCGATCAGTGTCTTGACCACTAGGCGTAAGCGATCAGCGGTAGAAAGCCTTCTGCTGGCAAGCCATGCAAAGGAAGAAACCACGTTTGAAGCAATAAGAGTATTTTCCAAGTCGAAAGCAGCAATATGACGCTCGGGAGAAAGAATTTGATTTCTGAGACGTGTTTTTCGGTCTTGCCCACTTTTCGAAGGGGGAGTCATGGGAACTCTGCCGGCTTTAACAACTGAGGGCAGATGGATTTCATTTGCATATTGATCCCAATCAATTACCTCGGGATCAAAGCAGAAATCATGTTTGTCCTCTTCATTTAAAGAGTCCCACAATTTCAACAAGCTTTCTAGACCATAGATAGCTTGACACTCGACGTAAGCTCCGTATAAATCGACATAGCCCAACGCTTTTTCAATTTGATCCCTTTGTTCCTCAAGTTTGGCAAGAACGTCAGCCCTTGAGCCGCGAATAGGCAATTGGTCAAAAACTTTTTGTGTTTTATTTACAAGTTTCTGACCCCTTTCAAGTTGTTTTCTTACCTTTCCAATACCTGGGAAATCCCAACTGGGAACTGCAATTGGTTGACCTATCTCGTCGTATACAGGATGGAGGGTAAACCATGCACGAACCAGATCAAAGAGGTGTCCATACCTAAGAGGGTTTATACTTCCCGAGGCAATCTGAATAATGTCAGGCTCTTCTTCTGGACCCCTAGCAGCGACAGCACAAATTGAAGAAGTAACTAGATCCACCGGTATCACGTCGATCGTTCCTTCTGGAATTCCCGGGAAATCTTTAAGTAATCCTCTGGCGTACGAAATTATTACTGGTTCCGCCATTCGAAAACCTCTTATCCAACCTGGAAAGGGTTTAGCCAGTGCTGATTCAATAATTGAGGGCCTCACGATACTGATTGGGATAGATCGTGATGTTTCACGTAGAGCAATTTCTCCCAGCGCCTTTGTGTATGCATATGCATCAGGAAATCCCAACGAGTGTGCCCGTGAGCGACCGGCCTCAGCCATCCGATCGTCAACCCAGCGCGAACGTAACTGTTCAGTCTTCGACGCGAGAGCAGGGACACCGGCGGCGCCCAATTCTGAACGTGCTTCGTTACGAAATTCACTCAACCGTTCAGGAGTTCGACTTGCGGTTTCTGTTTCTTTTCTTGTGCGTCTAGCAGCATCTACTTCAATTTTCCAGTCGACATCAACAAAGAATGGACTCGCGTCTACAGGTTCTTCAGGGGCAGCGCCCCTTCTGCTGCCGGCAACGTAGCAAGTGGAGATTGAAATAAGATGAGGAGTTACTTTAAGACTGTTCAAAGTTTGAGCTATACGAACTGGTCCAAGCAGGTTTACCTCTACGGCTTGGTCCAAAGGGGAGTCAAAACTTACTACTGCCGCAGAATGAATGAATAAATCACATTTTGAAAGTTCGTTGCGATCAGTTTCATCAAGTCCCAAACCATCAACACCCACATCCCCGGAGATTGCCTTAACTCTTCTTTTGCACAATTCACTGAAACCGTCTTGTCCTAGTTCCTCACGGAGGATGTTAAACGCGTCATTGCGGAGTATTTCTCTTTCAACACGCTTTTCCGCACCCCTCCTGCCGGGTCGCACAATTAGAAGTAACTCGCAGTCTGGTACAGAACTGAGTAAACGTTCCACTAGAGCCGTGCCGAGGAAACCTGTTGCTCCAGTTATAGCGATCCGTTTACCAGATAATTTTTCTTTGATCATTGTTATCACTTACCATATGGTAAGTTAAACTTACCAATTGGTAAGACAAGAAACGATGTTTTATGGAAAAAATCGAAAAAATCGGTACAAAAGAAAGAATTCTTGATGCAGCGCTGTCATCGTTTAGCACTTCTGGCTTTGATGCGACTTCTTTAGATGCCATTGCAGAGTCTTTAGATATAAGAAAACAAACTATTCTTTATCACTTTGCAACAAAGAAAGGTTTGCTAAATGCTGTGGTTGAAAGGGCAGCAGAGAACTTAATCACTTCTATTGAGGAAGTTTTGAACGGTGAATTAAAAGGATGGGAAAGAATAGAAGCTTTAGCCAGAATGATTTTTCGTCTTGCCCTGCGAGAGCCATTGTTATTGGGGCTTTTGAGAGAGGTTAGTAGACCTGGATCTGTAGGATCAGAAAGACTAAAAACCCTGATGACTCCACTTATGGATCGTGCAATCTTTTGGATGCAGTCGGAGATGGAAATTGGGAGAATGCGCCGGACAGATCCCAGATTAGTTCTCTTGAGTGCTTATTCAACAGTAGTTGGTTTGGCAACAGAGATTGAAGTCTTAAGAACTGCGGGTATAGAACAAGCTCTTCGTCCGATAACAGTAAGACGCCGTGAGTTAATAAGATTTTTGAGGGTTTCTCTTGACCCTGAATACTTACAAACTAAATAGCGGTATTGCGTCTTTTGCGTGAATGTCTTTCTAAGGCTATATCGACAAGACGGTCCACGAGAGCAGAGTAAGAAAGTCCGACTTGTTCCCAAAGTCTTGGATACATAGATATAGGGGTAAAACCTGGAATTGTATTAACCTCATTAAGTATCGGGCCTCTTTCAGAGTGGAGGAAAAAATCAACTCTCGCCATACCCGAACAACGCAAAGCTAAGAAAGCGCTGGCTGATAACTGTTGAAGATCTGAAACAATTTCAGCCTCAATGTCTGGGTCGACGATCAATTCAGCGCTGTCATTTTGGTATTTTTCTGCATAGTCATAAAAATCACCCATAGGTCTTATTTCGCCAGGTGTGGAGACTTGTGGAACTAGGTCACCTAAGACAGAGAGTTCAATTTCTCTTCCTTCAATGGCTTCTTCAACGACAGCCCATTCGTCGTAGGAAAAAGCCATTTCAAGGGCTTTGTGTAATGACTCGTGGTCATAGGCTTTGGATACGCCCACAGAGGAGCCTAAGTTGGCCGGTTTCACAAAGATTGTTGATCCTAATTCTTCAAACAACTCTGAAAATAAGGAGTTCAAGCCGTCGGTGTTCAAATGTTCAAAAAGTTTTGAGTCCACACTTCTATAACTAGCTTGTGGGATCTTGTGGTGGGTAAGGATTTCCTTTGTGGCAATTTTGTCCATAGCGAGAGCGGATCCTAAGACCCCACTTCCTATATATGGCACATCCATAACTTCCAGAAGTCCTTGAATTGTTCCATCTTCACCGAGTGGACCATGGAGTAAAGGAAAAACAACAGTTTTTTGAGCAGAGGTATTGCCTAATTCTGTCATGGGATTCCACATCGGACCAGCTGGTTCTAGGGCGTTCCCGAGATCGCCAGTTCCGAGATCTTCAATAGCCTTTTCAGCCAGGTGCCAATCTCCATTTCTGTCGATACCCACTGGTATGACGTCATACAGTTCAGGATTAGCAGCCTCAATAACATGGCGGGCTGAAACACACGAAACGTAATGCTCAGCACTCTGACCACCGAAAAGAACAATAAGACAGTTCTTTGAGCTCATTTTGACATGTTAGGAGAAATAGCATGTTTTGTGATGGCATGAAAAGTAAAACAGAAAATAATTGGAAACATTTTTTCAGGGTTTGACATAAATAATTGCAACGAATAATAGTGGAATCACTCAGATTATTTAGGGGGAGTTTAATGAAAAGAAACCTTTCATTTAAAAGAATGCTTGCCGTAGCATTGAGCTTATTCATGTTGACCGCAGTCACTAGTGCCTGCGGATCAGATGATGATAGTTCGGCTTGGCCAAGCAAGATAACTTTTGGAGCTGTTCCAGCAGAAGATGCCGGTGAATTAGCAACTTTGTATGACACTACGATGTCAATTCTCAAGGATGAAATAGACGGATTAGAAGAGATCGATTTTTTCGAAGCTTCTGAATATGCAGGACTTATTGAGGGCCTCATAGCAGGACGTGTAGATGCAGCTCAATTCGGAGGTTTCTCCTATGTTCTCGCCACACAAACAGGGGCGAAGTTGGATGTAGCAGGGGTGTTAGTAGATGGACCGGACGCGATACCGGGATATCGAAGCTACCTAGTCACAAAACCGGGTAGTGACGTAAATGGAATTGATGATCTACGTGGTAAAAAAGTGTGTTTTGTTGACCCTGGTTCAACTTCAGGATTCCTATTCCCATCAGAAGGACTATTGTCAGCAGGCATGGACCCATCAGAGACCTCAACTGACATAGACCCTATTTTTGCAGGAGGCCACGATGTCGCAGTTTTGAGTGTCGTTAATGGAGATTGTGACGCAGGATTTGCCGCTGATGTTTTCTTTGTTAACAAAGACGGAGGTCCTGGAATCCTTGTCAAAGGAGGCGACATTAACGGAGTCATAGATGATGTTGGGGACGATGATCAGAATCCTGAAAATGCAGATGTTCGAATTATTTGGAAGACAGAGTACATAGCAAGCCCGCCTACTGCTATAAACACTGCAACTCTTCCAGCAGATTTCATCGCTAAGTTCAAAGAAGTATTGAACACCAAAGCGAATGTTGACTATGCACTTGCCAATGGTTACTGCACAGGAACACCTGAGGAAAACACTTGCAGCTTCCGAGATGATTGGGGCTATATAGCGAAGTCAGATTCGTTCTATGATGGAATTCGAAAGGTCTGTGAGGTCACTAAAGCCAGCAAGTGTGACTAATAAGCAAGATTAGTAACAAATATTTATGAATTCTGGAAGTAGTTCAATCTCTGGTGTTGTGGAACAAGAAGGTTCCACAACACCAGAGAAGAACGCAGTCGAAGTTTTAGACCTAGTTAAGACATTCGATAATGGAAGAATAAAAGCTCTTGATGGAGTTTCTTTCGAAGTACCCAAAGGACAGTTGCTTGTCATAATAGGTTTATCGGGATCAGGTAAATCGACTTTGCTTCGGCATTTGAACGGTCTTCATTTACCCACAGAAGGTTCAACAAGTGTTCTCGGGAAGGACGTTTCCTCTTTAACCCGAAAAGAGCTTAGGAGCCTAAGGCGCGATGTAGGTTTTGTATTTCAACAATTCAACATTGTGGGGAGACTTACTTGTATAGAAAATGTATTAAGCGGAGCTTTAGGTCGCATATGGGGCCCCAGACTTAGTGCACTCATGTATTCAAAAAACATGAGATCTGAAGCCATAGATCAGCTAGAGAGAGTTGGACTAGCTGATAAAGCTTGGCAGAGGACTGATACTCTTTCGGGCGGAGAGCAACAAAGAGTGGCTATTGCCCGCACTCTTATGCAGAAGCCTCAAATCGTTTTAGCTGATGAACCGGTAGCTTCACTGGATCCTGAAATATCAGGCCAAGTGATGGACCTGCTCGTTCAATGTTGCATCGAAGACGATATAACTGTGCTTTGCAGCCTCCATCAGGTGGATTTAGCTTTGGGTTGGGCAAATCGTTTAATTGGTCTTCGCTCAGGAAAAATTGTTCTCGACACCCCTGTAGACGAATCTTTGTCTCAAGACGATGTCATGGTCGTTTATCAACAACTTGATCCTGAGGGAGATAAAACTGGTGAGTATTTAGAAACATTTGAAGATTCACCTTCATGACGTTGAATTTTAAAAACGATGAATAGTTCTAATTTAGGAAAAATAAAAGTGTCTCATCCGGAAAAAGTATCTAAACCATGGACACTTCAAAGGGGTCAAATATGGTTCTCCCTCTTAGCTATTTTTGGACTCTTTGTATGGTCAATAAGCAGGGTGGATCTTTCAGTCGGAGGAATTGTAGAAATATTTGAAGGATGGCCTGAAACTCGGAATCTTTTGTCGCGTATGGTGCCTCCTTTTATTCCAAGTGAAGATTTTACAGTCATAACGAAAGCTGCTTTAGACACATTTTTCATTGCTTTCGCTGGAACTGCTTTAGGTATTGTTCTTGGTGTTCCTCTCGGGCTTCTTTCTGCCCGTAATCTCATGCCTTTTGCTCCAGTACGTGCACTTGCTCGCGCCATAATCGTTTTCTCCAGAGCAACCCCTGCTTTAGTATTCGCCATTTGTTTTGTACGCCTTTATGGAATAGGGGTTCTTCCAGGGTTGCTAGCTATCGGAATCCACTCAATAGGCATGATTGGCAAGTTAATAACAGATGCGGCAGAGGAGATTGATCCTGGACCTCGTGAAGGTGTAGTTGCTACAGGAGCAGGACCTTTACAAGATTTGTATACAGGCGTTTGGAGTCAAATGGTTCCAACAGTTATTTCTATTTCTCTTTATCGTCTTGAAATTGATTTCAGGTCAGCTCCAATCCTTGGGTGGGTTGGAGCCGGAGGAATAGGACTTATTTTACGCGGCTATGCAGGAAGTCTTAGGTACCAGGAAATGCTTGGAATTACGATTCTCATTGTTGTTTTAGTAATTCTCCTAGAGATACTTTCAGCAATTACACGACATGCACTTCTAGGAAAGACTGAGACCAAATTGCCTGGAAAGCCCAGTAAGTTTCTCGATTTGTTTTTCGGAGATCAGGCACGACCTGGCAAAAAAGTCGCAGATTGGATGATAAGTAAATCTTCAAATGAGCCAAAATTGAAAACGCGTAACCATGCAGATAGAACACTTACTCCTCCTTGGACTCGAGAAAGAGTCAAAGTCAATTCTGTGGGTTTAATTTTCTTTATTCTTCTCATATTTTCGATAGTTATTCCTGACATTGCTGCCAGCAAAATAGTAAACGGAAGTCAAAAACTCCCAAGTTTCATAGCAAGGCTTACACCCAATGATTGGTCATGGTTTACAGACAGAATTTTCAGCGACATGGTCGACACGATCGCAATTGGTTTAGCAGCTACTGGAATAGCTTTGTTATTTGCGGTGCCTTTTTCTTTTCTTGCTGCCAGCAACACAGCCCCAGGAAGGCTTGTATATTTAATTTCACGATTTTTTATGCTACTTGTCAGATGCGTACCAGAGTTGGTTGTGGCAGTAGTTTTCGTAGCAGCAATTGGTCCCGGTCCAAAAACCGGAACTTTGGCTTTAGCAATAGGAATGTTTGGATTCATCACAAAACTTTTCGCTGATTCTATCGAAGAAGCCCGCCAAGGAATTAGAGATGGTGTCAACTCCACGGGAGCAAACAGACTTCAAGAGTCTGTTACTGGGGTATTGCCGCAAGTTGCCCCATCTATGGTCAGTAATTCCTTATACCTTCTAGACGTTGCAATTAGAAGCTCAACTATTTTAGGAATTGTCGGAGGTGGTGGAATCGGCTTCTTGCTAATGAGTGCAGCAAAAAGACTCTATTTTGAAACACTTGGTGGAATAATTTTCTGTATCTTCGTTGTTGTTTATCTAGTGGAAATTATTGCTACGTGGATAAGACGAAAAATTATCTGATAGTCATTGAACCTATGCCTACAAAAGATAATTCGCAAGTGACCCCACTGTCTTACCTGCTGCTGAAAGAATGTAGATATGCAATTCAACACCTCTCAAATAGCAAGCATTACATCTGGTGAGTTATTTGGTGGCGAGAAGGAGGTAGAAGGGGCCACACAAGACTCGCGGCAGGTTAAACCAGGTTGTCTTTTTGTGCCACTGATATCGGAAAGAGACGGTCATTCTTATATAGATGAGGCTGTTGCATCAGGTGCTGCTGCTTATTTGACTCAACAAGAACCAAGAGAAGGTACATCCATACGGGTTGAAAACACATTGACGGCGTTGAAGAGTTTAGGTAAAGCAGCACGTTTTTCTACTGATGCTCTAGTTGTCGGTGTAACAGGATCAGTAGGCAAGACTTCAGTGAAAGATATGACAAAAGCTGTTTTAGGGCAGAAAGGAAAGGTTCACGCGAGTCGTAATTCTTACAATAATGAGATAGGTGTTCCTTTAACTCTCCTAAGTGCACCGCATGACCCTGAATTTTTGGTATTGGAAATGGGAGCTCGCAGAGAAGGCAATATTGCAGAGCTTTGTGAAATTGTGTACCCGGATATTGGTGTCATTACCACTGTTGTTGAATCACATACTGAAGTGTTTGGCTCGATCGATTTAATATCGAACACGAAAGGGGAAATACTGGATCGACTACCCCCAGAGGGATGCGCTGTACTTAATGCTGATGTGGAAGAGGTGACAAGACAGTCACCCAGAACTCGTGCAAGAACAATAACTTTTGGGCATCTAGGTGAGATACGTGCCACTTCTGCAAAATTCGATGAAAACTTGAAACCCTCATTCCTGCTGAACACCCCTTGGGGTAAGGCCAAAGTAAAACTCAATATTGCTGGCGAACAAATGATTTCTAATGCGCTAGCGTCTGCAGCTGTAGGTTTGGTAGCCGGATTGTCGCTTGATTCTGTGGTCGAAGGTTTAAGCAATGTGGAATTGTCGCC
>DBFL01000002.1:53327-56386 GCA_002294285.1 Candidatus Neomicrothrix sp. UBA881 | reverse complement strand
TTATCACTTACCCAAACACAATGAGCTGCTAGGACTTTTCCTTCCAGTATCCCGTTGTCGCTAAGAATCTGAACGATACTAGAGCCATATTGGGATTCCAGTTGTGCACTTTCTTCACGTGTCTCTGCTAAATGAATGTGATAAAGCATGTTGTTTGATCTAGCGAATTCAGCCAATTCGATACATGCTGCTACTCCTAAGTCGTAAGCCGAGTGGGGCCCTATGCCAACAGTAACTTTTCCTTCCGGGTCGTGATAACGGTTATAAAACTCCACAAGACTTTCAAGCCTTGATTCTGAATGCACGGAACTAAATACTCCAGGTGTCATAACTAATCTGGCGCCTGACAAATTTGCTGATTCGACCAGCGCCTCCTCGAAAAGGTACATTTCGCAACTGCTTGTAACTCCGGCTTTGAACATTTCCGCCGTACCTAAAGTCATTCCCCAAAAAGCATCATCTGCGTTCATCTTTCCTTCTCTTGGCCACATAGCTTCGGCAAGCCACCTTCCGAGCGGTAACCCATCTCCCGCTCCTCGTACCAAAGTCATAGGCGTGTGACAATGAGCATTAACTAAACCAGGCATTAAAAGACCACCAATTTGTTGAACTGGATTATTTGTCTTTTCTTCGTCTCCTAGGTTTCCGACCCAAACGATCTTACTGTCTTCGATATCAATGACGCCTGGGGAAAACACTCTGTGATTTGCGTCGCAGGTCACAATAGTGTCAGCAATGTAGCGTTGAGACTGCATAAAAAAAGGCTAGTTGCCAAAATGTATTTCTCTACAAATTTGTCCGGCATTCGTGTTTTTCTAAATTAAGTACTAATGTTCGAGAACCTGTTCAATAAGGAAAAAATGGCAAAATCACAAGGCAAAAAAGAAAACAGAGGCAGAAAAAACCTTAGTGATACTCCTGCTTGGTGGGATACTTTCCCATGGTGGGGAATTGCCATAGTCGCCATTCTTTTATGGATGGGATATCAAATCGTCACGAAAGACAGTTATGACTTAGCTTGGGAAAGAGTTATCCCAGGCATCAGAATTACGATCACTGCCACACTCCAGGCCTTTGCAATTGCTTTAGCTTTAGGTCTTTTGGCTGGTATGGGTCAACTGTCAAGAAACGTATTCTCACGCAACTTGGCCAGAACCTACGTTGAATTTATTCGTGGCATTCCAATACTTCCTTTGATTTTCACCGTCGCTCTTGTTTTGCTTCCTCAAATTCAAGATGCTTTAGGCTTCAAGCTTTCATTTCAGATGAGAGCTACTGTGACTCTCGCTTTTATCTATGGGGCGTACATGGCGGAAATCTTCAGGGGAGGTATTCAGTCGATTGCCGCTGGTCAAGTAGAAGCGGGTAGATCGCTCGGATTGAGCAGAAGGCAAACCATGAATTCGATTGTTCTGCCTCAAGCAATGAGAGCGATCATTCCTCCACTAGGAAATGACTTCATCGCTATTCTGAAAGACACTTCTCTTCTTTCTGTTCTAGGTGTTCTTGAAATCACGCAAAGGGCCAGACAGTTCTCCGCTAGTACGTTTAAATTCCGAGAAGGATACTTTGTTCTGGCTTTCATCTACCTTGTGCTGACTCTCGGTCTTAGCTTGCTTCTAGGACTTCTTGAAAGAAGAATGACACGTGACGACAGGGGCGTTAGAAGCAATAGAGGAATCGACTGATGATATCGATTAAGAACCTTTCAAAAACTTTTAACAAAAATATTCATGCTGTAAGAAATGTTGATCTAGAAATAGATGAGGGAGAAGTAGTAGTTATTGTAGGACCTAGTGGTTCAGGAAAATCAACAGTTCTCCGTTGTATCAACCGACTTGAAGTACCTACAGAGGGGTCAATAGCCATTGATGGTGTGGAGTTAACAGATCCAAAATGCAATATTGACGAAATCAGAGCTGAAGTTGGGATGGTATTTCAACAATTTAACCTATTTCCACATTTGACTGTCATGGACAATATCTGCCTAGCGCAAAGAAAAGTTCGTGGAAAAAGCAAAAGTGAAGCAAACGAAATGGCTATGAAACAACTTTTAAGAGTAGGAATTCCCGATAAAGCAGACTCTTACCCGCGTCAACTATCCGGAGGGCAACAACAAAGGGTGGCGATAGCAAGATCATTGTCAATGGAACCAAAAATAATGCTTTTTGACGAGCCTACTTCTGCTTTAGACCCTGAAATGGTTAAAGAAGTACTAGACGTGATGCTTGAGCTTGCATCAGAGGGAATGACAATGGCTGTAGTAACTCATGAAATGGGTTTCGCTAAAGCAGCAGGTGACCGTTTGGTTTTTATGGATGAGGGAATGATTGTTGAAATAGGGCCGCCAAATAAAGTCTTTGAAAACCCTGAAGAGCAAAGGACTAAAGATTTTTTCGACAAAATTCTCTATTAAATTCTTTTCTTCTGTGAACAGTTGATTAGATAGGCTTAAGCATGAATGTTGAAGATTCAAACCGTGAATCTGATTTCTCTCAACTTGTAGCAAAAGGTCCAAAGGTTCTTCTGCATGATCATCTTGATGGAGGTTTGCGTACTTCTACTATTATTGAACTTGCTGAAATCTGCGGGTACGAAAACCTGCCTTCAAACGATGCTGAACAACTGTCAAACTGGTTTCACGAAGGCGCTAATCGTAGAGATCTGAATCTTTATCTTGAAACTTTCACCCACACAGTTGGAGTTATGCAGGATTCCTACGCCTGCCATAGAGTTGCAAAAGAATGCGCGGAAGATCTTGCTGAAGATGGTTGTGTATACGCTGAAGTGAGGTTTGCTCCTTCTCTTTTTACCGAAAAAGGTCTCACAGTTCATGAGGTAATAGAGTCAGTTCTCTCAGGCTTTGCAGAAGGCTCAGAAAAAACTGACCTAGTAATCAGGACAATAATCACTGCAATGAGGACTAGTAGCGACTCTTTAAAAATTGCAGAGGCTGCCGTCGATTTTAGAAATCAGGGAGTGGTGGGTTTTGACATTGCTGGACGTGAAGTCGGCTACCCTCCGACAAACCATTTAGAGGCATTCCAATTTCTTCAACG
>DBFL01000002.1:43575-52961 GCA_002294285.1 Candidatus Neomicrothrix sp. UBA881 | reverse complement strand
ATTTGGGAGGCAGTTCAATTTTGTGGAGCAGAACGTTTGGGTCATGGAGTGAGAATTGTTGATGATATAGAAATAACCCCCTCAGGCGAGTGTCAGCTAGGGAGTCTCGCTGCTTTTATTAGAGACAGGCGAATACCTCTAGAGTTGTGCCCAACTTCAAATGTTCATACCGGCGCCGTGCAATCTCTGAAAGAACACCCTATTGAGTTACTTAAAAAGCTCGGGTTCAGAGTTACGGTTAATACCGATAACAGACTAATGAGTGATGTTTCAATGACTTCCGAGTTGCTTGCTTTGCATGAGGTCTTTGGTTGGGGAATTGACGATTTTTCTTGGCTGACAGTTAATTCCATGAAGAGTGCTTTTCTACCATTTGATGAGAGGATCAATTTGATAGAAAATGTAATTAAGCCAGGCTGGAAAAATATCTCCTCCAACTGACGCGTGTAAAGAAAGGAGTGAGTACTTGTTATGACTACTGTTTCAGAATCAGAGTCACGTCTGATAATAGAAGAAGCAGGCATCCCTGTTTCAAAATGGAAGGTCGCTGACACTCCCGATGAAGCATTAAACGCAGCGCGAGAAATCGGCTTCCCTAATGTTTTAAAGCTAAATGCTTCTTCTATAGCTCATAAAACTGAACAAGGTTTTGTGAAAATCAATTTGAAAACAGAGTCTGATTTTTTAACAGCTTCTAAAGAACTTCTAGAAAACAACATTCCTGAAAGCAACCTTCTTATCACCGAGATGCTCTCTGGGTCTCGTGAAATTATTGCTGGGATGATCAGAGACCCTCAATTTGGACCTTGTGTAATGTTAGGTTTTGGAGGGATTTTGGCTGAAGCTGTTGCAGATGTTGAATTTAGACTTGCGCCAGTAAATTCCTATGATGCTAGAGATCTAATTTCATCCCTTAGAACAAGAAACTTGTTAGAAGATTTTCGTGGAGAAGAAGCTCTAAATATTGAGGCGACTATAGATCTACTCATAAAATTGGGCGAATTAGCTGACAACAAACAGATTGTTTCAATTGATTTGAATCCCTTGATAATCGTGGAAGGTATACCTGTAGCTGCTGATGCACTTGTTGAGCTAAAAGGTGGAATTTAATGACTAAAGAACTTAAACCTCTTTTTGAACCCAAAGGTGTAATCGTTACAGGCGTTTCGAGTCATCCGGGTAAATTCGGTTTTGTTGCACTTCATAACATTCTTTCTTGTGGTTATAAGGGAGAAGTGTTTGCTATCGGACGTGAAGAATCGATCGTTCTGGAGCAGCGTGTGTTCACCTCGCTTGATTCAGTACCTAAAGATGCGGCTGATCTAATTGTCTTGTGTACTCCGGTTGAAGTAAACGAGGAAATGGTTAGAAGGGCCTCTGAAAAAGGTGTTAAAGCAGTTTTCTGTGCAGCAGGAGGTTATTCGGAAACAGGTGAAAAAGGGTTGCAAGCTGAAAAAAGATTGGTCTCTTTGACCGAAGAATTAGACCTCGTTTTAGCTGGCCCAAATGGACAAGGGGTGGTCTCTCCTCATGTCGGTCTTTGTGCTCAAATAGTAGCTCCTTATGCTCCAAAAGGTCGTATAGGTGTAGTTTCCCAGTCAGGTAATTTTGTTTCGAGTTTTCTCAACTATGCCAATCAGACGGGTATTGGAATTAGCAGGTCTGTCTCAGCCGGAAATGCTGCAGCTACAGAGATCATCGATTTTCTTGAATGGTTTGCCATCGACCCTAAAACTGATGTCGCTCTTTGTTACCTAGAAGGACTAGACGACGGTCGCGATTTTTTTGAAAGAGTTAAAGAAATAACTAGAGAAATGCCTGTTGTGCTAGTTAAAGGTGGAACTACTATTGGGGGTCAAAGAGCCGCTGCATCTCATACTGGTTCACTTGCTAGTGATTCCAAGATTTTTGAAGGCATGGCGAGACAAGCAGGTATTACACGTATTCAAAATATCGAATCGGCTTTTGAGGTGGCTGCTACATTTGCAACTCAACCTTTGCCTTCTGGTCCCCGAGTGCTCGTTTTGACAACAGCGGGCGGCTGGGGTGTGGTAACTGCAGATGCTATAAGTCAAAGTTCTGACTTGGTTCTAGCTCCTTTGCCGAGTGATTTGAAACAATCCATTGATGAACTGGTGCCTCCGCGGTGGAGCAAAAATAACCCTATTGATTTAGCAGGAGGTGAGACTAGAGACACGATCCCAGAGCTTCTCTCAGTTGCATCAAGTCATCCAGAAATTGATTCAATCATCCAACTAGGACTCGGAATCCAGGGTAATACAGCCAACCTGATACGTTCTGGAAACTTTTATCCAGACCATGGGTTAGAGAGAATTGTCGACTTTCACGAGCGGCAAGAGAAAAGATATGCGGAAGCTTCAGTCGAAGTCTCTTTAACTTCGGGAAAACCTGTTTTAGTGGCCTCCGAATTAGCGATCGCTCAGCCGAACAATCCGATGGTCCTAAATATTAGAGAGTCTAAACGCTTGTGCTACCCATCAGCTGATAGAGCTGTTTCTTCGCTAAACCACATGGTCAGGTATTCAAATTGGCGAAATGGGAATAACTGACTTTTCTATTTTCGAGAGATTGACTAAATTGTTCTCCCGATGATTGATCACGTTTTTTCCGATGCAATAGGCGCTTTAAGGGATTCTCTCGAGTCTGCACGTCTTGAAAGACAGAGTGCAGAAGAGAGTTTTTACACAGACTTGTTGACTGGAAGTACGACTTGGAGGGCTTCCTATAGTTTGCCCGGTGAAGGAATGCCACCTCGAATGCATTGCGATCTTGCTCTGGAGTGGTCAACTCTGTCGCAGACCTCATACAGGCAATGGTGTCAAGAAGGGGAATTAATTGACCCAATGGAAATACTTGTGGTTATAGTTCTGCGGTTTCAACGTTTGGCAGAACAGCCAGATCCACAATTGTTCGTTGACAATTTACCTTCCGAGTACCCGAAGTTAGAGAATAGTTTTTTTGAAAGATCCGGACCTACGATGGAAACGATTTATGAGACTGACGATAAGGATCAGGTCAATGACCTTGAATGGGCAATCGAAATCTCTTACGAAGGATCTTATGAAATAAATTCGAAAATTATCGAAGATACTTCAGGTTTGGACACCCACTTCAGCCAGCTTGGAGTTTGGGTTTCTAGTTCTTTGGTAACGCTAGGGGACTTGAGCTTTAAATTCCACTAGAAGTAAGCGAAGAAAAATTAATGAAATTAGATTCCTTCATCTAGACCTTCACGCATTGGCAATAAGTCATCAAACTCAGAAGGACGGTTTTCCGCCTTTGAAGAAAAAGCTTCTTTCATATCAGCAGGCTGGAACATGCCTGATTGCCAGGTGGCAATGTAATTCAAAGAGTCAGCTGTCGAATGGTCTCTTGAATACGTGATCATCTCCTTGGATCCCCATATGGCGAGTGGCGACTTGGAGGCTATTTCTTCTGCTATCTCCATGACACCGTCGAAAAGAGAATCTTTATCTGAGTAAACCTCATTGACTAACCCAACTGATTTTGCTTCGTCGGCCTTCATTCTTCTTCCTGTATATGCAAGCTCTCGACAGACACCCTCGGGAATCAACTTCGGGAGTCGTTGCAGTGTCCCCACATCGGCCGTCATCCCTATGTTTATTTCCTGTATGCAGAAAAAAGCGTCTTCTGTGGCATATCTCATATCACATGCTGTGACCATGTCAACTGCACCACCTACACAGCCTCCCTGTATTGCCGCAAGAACAGGAATCCGCGCTTTTTCCAAACAGGTAAATGAGTCTTGTAAATGAAGAGCGTTTTCACGAAGGCCTGCTCTAACCCTCCCAGTTTCTGCTGCTGAATCAGCTGAACCCATTGAAAAAACGGCTAAATCCATTCCGGCTGAGAAATGTTTCCCTGTTGAAGCTAAAACTATCACTCTCGCTTCACCGCTCTTATTAATAGAATTTATGATTTTTGGCAACTCAATCCAAAAAGCTGGAATCATGGTGTTCAACTCTTCACCCCTGTTCAAAGTGACCGTTGCAACTCCTTTTTCAAGTGAAACATCAAAACATTTATATTCATCCATAAAAACAAACTAGCTTGGAGGAGTGAATATCACGACATCATCTATGCCTATAAAAGGTGCTTGATTAACTTTTTGGGATCACTTTTTAGTCGACAACCCAATTCAGTAATAACCTCTGATGCCATTATTGAACCTATCTCTGCGCAAGTGATTAGAGGTAGTTCTTGACCTATTCCGAAAATCACTCCACTGGCAAACATGTCCCCTGCTCCAGTGCTATCTACAACATCGTCAACTTCTACTGCTTTAACGCTGAATGTATTTTCACTCTCAACCACTAAAGAGCCTCTCGATCCCAATGTTACGAATGCAACATCTACTTTTTCAGAAACTTTCTCTGTTGCTTCATTCAAGTCATCAGTTTCGTAAAGAGAACATATTTCTTTTTCATTGCAGAAAAGCAAATCTACAAATTCTTCCAAAAGTTCGAGCCAGTCTTCACGATGCCTTTCGACACAGAAAGTATCTGATAGGGCAAGTGCAACCTTTCGGTCCGCGGATTTGGAAATCTGCATAGCTTTACGTATGGCATCTTTAGATTCGTCCGTATCCCACAGGTAACCCTCGCAGTAAAGTATTCCCGCCGAAGACACCAATTCTTCGTCTATGTTCTCTGGAGCTAAATGAGCGGACGCTCCTAGGAAAGTATTCATTGTCCTCTGTGCATCAGGGGTAACCAACACTATCGAACGTGCTGTGGGAAGACCATCATCAATCGCGCATGAGAAAATGACCCCTGCTTTAGACATTCCTTCTTTAAATACTCCCCCAGCAGAATCATTTGATATTTTTCCTATATAAGCAGCAGAACCACCCAGTTCTGCGACTCCCACCATTGAGTTAGCAGCAGAACCACCGGGCGTTTCTGAACCTTGTGACAGCAAACCGTACAATTCAATCGAACGTTTAGCATCAACTAAGTTCATTGATCCCTTAACAAGATCCTGACTAACAATAAATGAGTCATCTACCTCTGCAATTACATCAACTATTGCGTTACCAACCCCTACAACATCATGTGAGGTGATGTGATTTTTGTTTTGTTTCATTTCAACTTTCTCAAAGCGAATTCTAAGTTTAGAAGTTGTAGTCACTAATTAAACAGATCTATTCCGACCGACTTAGTATTTCAAATCCGCCATAAAAATCAACGATTTTGGCATCTAAATAGTGAGTTCTGCCTTCAGGGTCTACTATTTCGCATTCGAATATTTGATCTGGGTGAGCAACTCTAATTTCGGGAGAACATTTTATTGAGTTTTCTATGTTTAAATCGTCATCTAGTCTTTCCTTCATCTTTTGAGCAAGATCATCGGATCTGACCATTTTCAATCTGGGGTTAACGACAAAAGAACCAGTAACATCAGGTCCTATGACTGACACGGGAATTGTTTTCCCTTCTACTGTCAATACACAGGAAATGATCTCTAAGTCTTTTTTTATTTTCTCGGGACATCGAACTTCCGAAATTAAATGTGAATATTCTGCAAGAACTGCATTTGGAATGGCTTCTTCGATGATTTTAGGATCTAAATCACCTTCACTTTGAGAACAACTACACATAAGGATGAATATCAAAAAAATTCTTAATTTCCACATGACAACAACTGTTATTCAATTCCGCTAGCGAACTCTAAGGCCTCTTTCCATGATGATCCTTTTTCTATTAGTGACTTGAACTGCATCACATGTCGTGGGCGATTAATTCCGATAACCGCTCTTAGTTTGCCTTCGTTGCCGTATATTCCTGTAAATCTTCCCTCCTGTGGGGAATCAACCACTACTTCAAATTCATCTTCTGGACTGCTAATACCGGCAAGCTGGATCTTTCTGTCAAACTGGTCGCTCCAAAACCATGGCACCGGAGCATAAGGAGGGTTGTTTGCCTCATCATGCAAGAGTCTCTGCGCAGAGTATTTTCCCTGTTCTGCAGCATTATCCCAGTGTTCTAGCCTTATGCTTTTCCCGTAACCTACGTGATACCAGCGGGCTACATCACCTGCTGCAACAATATTCGGTGCCGCCAAACACGTTTCATCACAGCAAACTCCATCGTCGATAGTAAGACCTGAGTTTTCTAACCACTCTGTGTTTGGAACTGCTCCTATACCTACGATCACTAGATCCGCTTCGATTAAAGTTCCATCTGTTAAGAGGACACCTTCGACATGGTCGCCTCCTTGAATTTCTTGAACTTTCACTCCACAGTTCAACTCAACCCCATTAGTTGTATGAAGATCTGAAATTATAGTTCCGACTTTCTCTCCCAAAACGTGACAGAGAGGAACGTGTTGCGTTTCCAAAACTGTGACTTCGAGCCCTAAATTGCTTGCGGTTGATGCCACTTCACAACCGATGAAACCAGCACCTACGATCACTACTTTAGATTTACCTGATTTAAAGGCTTCACGTATTCTTATGCTGTCATCGATACTTCTTAAAGTGTGCACCCCTTGGATCTTGTCGCTATTGGGCAATTTTCTAGCTCTAGCGCCAGTTGCAATAATCAGGCCGTCATAACTTTCTTTTATTCCTTCAATTTCTAAAGTTTGTGATTCAACATCAAGATTTGTAGCTTTACTTCCAAGTGCGAGTTCGATTTCTAATTCAAGAATCTTTTCTTCGGATATTAAAGAGAGTCTCTCAAATGGCATTTCCCCGTCTAGGAAATTCTTCGACAAAGGGGGTCTATCGTAGGGGGTTCGTTCTTCTTCCCCAAAAAGTTTAATCTTTCCTTTGAAACCTTCAGCTCTTAAAGTTTCTGCGGCTCTAATACCGGATAGAGAGGCACCTACGATCGTTATAGAACTGCGCATTTTAAACTTTCTTTTTCAGCTATTCCTCAATCGAAATGGCCTGCTTTGGACAACGTTGAACACTTTCTTCAAGGCTCGATCTGCGATCCTCGCTCGGTGTCTCTTCCAACACGTAAAGGAAATCATCATCTCTAACTTCAAAAATGTCTGGGGCTATCTGCATACAAATAGCGTTACTTTCACAAAGGTCAAAATCGACTACTACTCTCATTCGAGCTCCTTATTTTCGGTAACCGTCGAAACGGTAAACCTTCTCTGGGTTACTACATATTAGGCAAAATTTTTAGTCAAGTCTCACTGTTAAGGTTTTTCGGACCCAACTACCCACATCGCGAAATACTGTGCCCCTCCCCCATATGCGTGACCAAATGATTTTTTAGCGCCATCTACTTGATGCTCTCCCGCCATACCTCTAACCTGCAATGCCGCTTCTGCAAAACGGATCATCCCTGAAGCACCAATCGGATTAGAAGAAAGAACTCCACCTGAACAGTTGACGGGCAATTGACCTCCTTCCAGACTTGTCGTTCCGTCCTCTACCATTTTCCAACCTTGATCCAGTTCCGCAAAACCCAAACTTTCCAACCACATAGGCTCGTACCATGAAAAGGGAACGTAAATCTCCACAGCATCAATTTCTTTCAACGGATCGGTTATTCCTGCTTGTTTAAATACATCAGCTGCGCACTCTCTACTCGCGAGTGGATTAACTTCATCTCTGCCAGGAAAATTGTTGGATTCAGATCGCATAGCTGTTCCATGCACCCATGCAACCGGGTTCTCAGCTTTGTCACCTGATTTTTCGTTTCCTAGAACCATTGCGCATGCACCGTCCGAAGAAGGACACGTTTCCGAATAACGAATTGGATTCCATAACATTGGAGAATCAACAACTTCTTCGAAAGTCAATTCATTTTGGTGTAAATGTGCATACGGGTTTTTCAATGCATGCTGCCTGTCTTTGAACGCAACCATGCAACCTATTAATTCAGGGGCTCCAGACCTTTTCATATACTGTCGGATAATTGGAGAAAAATAGCCACCAGCACCTGCGTTTATTGAAACAGAAAAGGGTTGCGGTAAAGAAAGTGCCCAGGTCGCATTTGATTCAGATTGTTTTTCGAATCCAATTGTAAGTACTTTTTCATGCACGCGGGACTGTATTAGTGAGGCTGCTACCAAAGCGGTGGATCCTCCTACTGATCCAGCGGTATGGACTCTAAGAATTGGTTTTCCAACTGCTCCAAGGGCTTCAGCTAGATACAGTTCTGGCATCATTACTCCTTCGAAGAAATCTGGAGCTTTACCAATAACCACTGCATCAATTTCTTTAAAGTCTAAACAGGCATCCTCTAGAGCTCTATAAGCTGCCTCTCTGCAAAGTCCAGCGATTGATACATCTCCGCGAGTTGTTGAATATTTAGTCTGTCCGACTCCAAGAACTGCTGTTAATTCTGCTGACATTATTTACCTTCCATAATGCATACGAGATTTTGTTGGAGACATGGTCCTGAAGTCGCATGTGCTAAACCTCGGTCTGCTTGTCCGGAAATGATTCTCGAAGCCACTTCTGCGATTCTTATTAAACCGGATGCCATCACTGTGTCTGCTGCAAGCGCACCACCTGAAGGGTTTACTTTTGTTTCATCTCCGAGGTTGAACTCTTTTTCAAGAATGAGTTCTTGAGCCGAAGTCATTCCGTGGATCTCAGCTATATCAAGTCGGTCACTGTTTATGCCAGCTTTTTCAGCAGCCAAGCAAGCTGATGGTGATCTCGTCAGATCTCGTGCCCCTAGCGTGTGGGAATCGATTCTATGATCTATTCCCTTTATCCAGGCGGGTCTTTCACAAAGTGAGTCTGCTTTTTTGTCAGCTGCCAGAACCACTGCGCATCCGCCATCGACAATCTCTGAAAGGTCACTTTTTCTTAGAGGGTCAGCTACAACTGGCTCGCTCATTAAAGCATCTAACGAAATGTCTTCTGAGGATCTGACTCCATTTGGATTATTAAAGGCGTTTTTTTGACTTCTCATCGCGACTTCTGACATTCTTTCCAGACTTATTGACCCTTTGTCAAGCAGTGAACGGGCTTGAAGCCCAGCTAGAGAAAAGCAATCAGGCCAGAGAGGAGAAACATAATATGGATCCAACTGTGTAGCCAAAACGTCAATCACTGATCCAGCAGATGGTTTTCCGTAGCTGTATACAAGAGCAGTGTCAACTTCTCCTATTTGAAGCTTCACCCACGCTTCATATAAAGCGAAAGCTCCGTCCATTTCGACATGGCTTTCAGAAATCGGAGGAACCGCTCCGACTGCATCTAAAGTGTGAACAAATGAAAAAGCCTGTCCAGCTAAAAAGTCGCTACTTCCCGAACATGTGAAACCAATTTCTTCTTGTTGTAGACCTGCTGAATTTCTGCTCCGACTTATAAGATCGGCCATTAATTGCACTTCGTTAACTTGGCTCAAAGTCTTCGTTTGGTGACTGGC
>DBFL01000002.1:13444-43175 GCA_002294285.1 Candidatus Neomicrothrix sp. UBA881 | reverse complement strand
GCTGGGCTCACCTGTAGGTTTCCAAAAAAGTATGTTTTCAGCGGTATTCCCAAGTTCTTCTTCTTTTTTCCATACTGCTTGGACACGCATACCTATGTGAACTTCATCATTTTCGCAACCGGCGACTAGACCCAAAAAACCAACATTTGCGCCATCTAAATGAATCCATGCACTTACATATGGGGTATCAAGGTCATCCCTGCCTGGTATGGGTAGATGAGTTACACAAAAATTACCTACATGCCCTCTATCTGGTAGTTCGACTACTTCATCTATCTGAACACCGTGTCTTGGGTCGACTCCACGAGGGGGAACAAAAACGGCCCCGTCAATGGGTGAACGATGACCTAAAATTCTTTTTTTCGAATATGAACGCAAGTATTCCTGCACAGGCGGACTGGGTACAAAATCATAAATGAGCTTCACTGGGCATCGTATTGAACGAACTGGTTCCAGTTCTCTTATTGAGTCAGGAATTTTGACTTTTTTCGACAATGGCGAGGTGGCGGAGTCTGATTCGCTCATATTAAGAATCACTCTCTTCGACTTCTTTTATAAATCCTGTTAGATCAGCTATATGACCTACACGTTCTTCTTCCCAAATAGCCGTAACTCTCATTCCAGTACTCATATCCGAAGGAGAATCCGCGAGTACAGCATGCAACATCGATGTGTCTGCACCATCAAGTTTTATCAGTGCTAAAGCATGAGGTTCGCTCCAAGGAGACTGTGGGCGTGGGGGGTCTACCCAAGTCCAAGTCTGAACAACTCCGCTTTGAGAAACTTCCACCATTTCTGTCAACGGTTCACTTGACGCAGGGTCATATTCAAGCGGGGGAACTAATACACCGCCATCTTGTCGCTTGATGCCGAAAATGCGCTTTTCTCGTAGTCCGGTCATGAACGCACCTATCACATCTCCAGTGGTTCGAGTGAAAGGGTACTCAACAGTGAGTTCAGCCCTTAGGGGTTCTTCGGTTTCGCTCATTCTAAAGTCACAACTTCTTTAGATGATTAAAAATCGATTACCTGTCTTATGACATCAGCGTCGCCCAAACTGCCCAGAGCATCGTTGACTTCATCCAGTTTGATTCTTCTGGATATCATTCCATCAAGGTCTAACTTTCCGGACTTGTAGAGACTTAGAAAACGATTGAAATCGGTCCTGACATCTGCACTTCCATACATTGAGCCGATTAACGTTTTCTCTGAAAAGAACATTTCAAAAGCGGAAAGCTCGAACATCTCATCTGGTCTTCCTACACCTACTATGCAGCAAGTGCCACCACGTCGAGTCAGATCAAATGATTGTCTCATTGTCGAAGCTAAGCCGATGCATTCCAGTGTGAAATCAAAGCCTTCACCTGCAGTCACTTCAGCCAGTGCAGCAGGAACCTCGTCTGGTGTGACACCGTGTGTTGCCCCAAAAGCTTTAGCTCTCTCTAACTTCCCTTCATGCAGGTCAACTGCAACAATTTCGGAGGCTCCGGCTATTCGTGCTCCTTGAATGGCGGCTATGCCCACCCCTCCTGCTCCTACTACCAGAACTGATGATCCTGGTGTGACTTTTGCAGTGTTTAGAGCTGCACCTACTCCAGTTGTTACTCCACAACCAATCAATGCTGCTATGTCTAGAGGAACATCATTATCGATCTTTACGGTGGCTATAGCTGGCACTATTGTTTCTTCAGCAAAGGTTCCACATCCACAGAAAGATCCAATGGTCCTGTCGCCTTGTCTGAACTGTTGATTTATGCCCATCGCCATCAATCCATTCATGCACAAATTCGGTTGGTGTCTACCTGTGCAGTGTGGACAAGCGCCACAAGGAGGGGAAAAAGCAATAATCACATGGTCCCCTTCTGATACATGGGTTACACCTTCGCCAACTTCAAGCACAATGCCTGCTCCCTCATGACCTAAAACGCTGCCCGGCTCTGTCGGGATGGTTCCGTTCATCGCAGAGAGATCAGAATGACACACTCCACTATGGGCTACTTTTAGTTTGACATCTCCGGGACCAACATCTCTTAATGTCAGATCGTCAGCAATAACAAGCTGATCTGTTGGTACAGTTTCGAGGACAGCTCCAAGCATTATTTCTCCTAGCAATTATCTTGTTAATGCAATGACCCTAACTGACAAAAGCAAGATATATAAAACCGATCAACAAAATTTAATGTTTAAAGCACTATGTTTTTTTAAACAATTGATTTAAAGGAATGCCATGCTCCTAGATATAGGAATCACAACTGATTTGTCTTTGGTTCCGGACCGGGTCTCTGAATTGGCAGAAGCAGGATTTGACGGTGTATTTACTGCTGAAGCCAGCCGTGATGTGTTCGCTCCGCTTGTCTTAGCTGCAGAGCACAGTGACCTTTTCTGTTATACCAACATCGCATTGGCGTTTCCACGCAGCCCAATGCTTCTTGCTTGTACCGGTTGGGATTTACAACGATACTCAAAAGGAAAAATGGCTCTTGGTCTAGGTAGCCAAATCAAACCACATATAGAAAAAAGGTATTCATCAGTTTGGGAGCGTCCGGTAGCTCAAATGCGTGAAGTGATTGAATCGATCAAAGCCATCTTCGAATGCTGGTCAGAGGGGTCAGATTTGAATTACCAAGGAGAGTTCTACAAATTCAGTTTGATGACACCTATTTTTGTTCCTGATCCAATGCAATGGAAGCCGCCGCCTATATGGTTGGCAGCGCTTGGTCCTTTGATGACCAAAATGGCTGGAGAGCTTTCTGACGGGGTTCTTATACATCCTTTTAGCAGTCGTAAATTTTTGGATGAAGTCACTATCCCAGCTCTTTCAGAAGGAGCTATAAAAACAGGACGAAAAGACAAACCAAAACTTATTCCCAACGCGATAATTTGCACCTACCGTTCTGATGAAGAACATGAAAAAGCCATTACGGGTGCGAAATTTAACTTAGCTTTCTATGGTTCGACTCCTGCTTACAAAGTCACGCTTGATGTTCATGGTTGGGGTGAGATGCAACCCGTGTTAAACCGTCTGACCAAAGAAGGTAAATGGAAAGAAATATCTTCGATCATAGATGACGAAGTTCTACACACTCTTGCGGTTGTAGGAGAGCCTTCAGAGGTTGGCAGTCAACTAGTTGAAAGATTTGGTGATGTGGCTGACAGAATGGGCATTTCTGTCCCATATGACGCACCCACCGACCTTCTTGCAGAAGTTGTAGAATCTGTCAGAGATAAAACCTCTAAGTAGAAGTCAAGATTTGATAAAGTCAGCTATTCGGTCTTTGGGTCTTCCAATAATTGCCTTCAATGGCCCACTACCGTTGATTTCTCCCTTTACCACTAGTGGTCTTTGCAAAAGGGCTTTTTGTTCGGAAAGCAATTCAACAACAGCCCCAGAATTGTCAACATAATCATCTGCGACAAGTTCCATTTTTTTGAATTTGGAATCCTTGCGAACTAAGTCTTCAACTGGATCTTCAAGGCCCTTAGTTATTCTCGTTAAAAGTTCTTTATCTGGAGGTTCTTTCATATAAAGAACAACATCTACTTCTATTCCCATTTCCTCAGCGACCGCTAAAGCATTTGTAGAGGAATTTCAATGGGGGTTGTGGAAAATTGTTACTTCTGTCATTTCTCCACCCTAGCCCATTCAATGTGTGCACGGATTAACTCCCTATTATTTTCAGTCCAGCCTTTCGAAGTGGCATAGTCCAACATTTGATTGAAACCATTTTCCCAACCATCAATCTTTTCCGATGCCAAGTTCGTCACCATTTCAGCGCTCAACCAAAGGTGCTCTTCATCTATTACTTTGCTGCCTTGGCCTAAAATTTCACAAATCTCTGATGAAGACCTTTTCTTATGACACTCAATATGAAATTCTCGAAAATCATTTGGAGAAGCTAGCGTGACGTTGTCTGTGTCGTCAATTACAACAATCACAGGCTTCTAATAACCTTTCCATTCCGGGTCTCTCTTCTGCTTAAACGACTCGATTCCTTCTTGGGAATCGTGAGTTTTTGAATTCGACTCAACTGCCCAAGCTTCATACTCGGCTAAAGTTTTTCTGTCTACATCTAGAGACTTGTTAAGGAGCCATTTCGAGAACATGAAACTGCGGGATGGTCCTGAAGCAAGACTTTCCGCCCACTCTCGTGATTTTGATTCCAGCTCTGCCATTGGAACGGTCCTATTGCAAAGACCTAGACTTAGAGCTTCTTCAGAGGAAATATCATCTGCAAAGAACATCAACTCTTTGGTTTTCTGAATTCCAATTAAGCGAGGCATGATCCATGTGCCTAACCCATCTGGTATCAATCCTCTTCTGGCAAAAATTTCAATAAACTTCGCGTTATCTGAAGCAATTACCAAATCACTACAGAAAGCCAAGTGGGCACCTATACCTGCTGCAATTCCGTTTACGGAAGCTATTACGGGAATTTCGCAATCTAAAATTGAATCCATCAGCCTGATGCTTCCTTCAAGCATCATTCTTCGAATATCACCAGTAATTGCTCTAGGTTCATCTTCTGGGGTATTGCTTTCTGTGCTTGAGGCACTTAGATCAGCACCAGTACAAAAGAACTTTTGACCTGCGCCTGTTATAATTGCGGATCGAATTTCGAATTGTCCGTTAAAACTTCCTAGAAGATCAATTAGCTGATTTCTCATTTCAGGGGTCAGCCCATTACCTTTTGCTTGGTTGTCTATAGTTATCCAAGCAACCTTGTTTTTAACTTCACATTTGATCGACTTTTCGTCCATATATAAAAGGTATCCGAGTTAACAAAACAATAGACAAACAGGGTAGGCGTTAAACCGCGTCGCTATTTCGTTCTCCAGTTCTGATTCTTACTAATGATTCAACACCTGTCACCCAAACTTTGCCGTCACCAATTTTTTCAGTTCTTGCAGCAGCAACTATTGCATCAACTACACTTTCTGCTTGATCATCATCTACAACAGCTTCGACACGAGTTTTAGGAGTGAATAGGACTTTGTATTCAGTTCCTCTATAAGTTTCGCTATGTCCGCCCTGTCGACCGAAACCCTGAACTTCGCTTACAGTCATTCCTTGAATACCTAATCCTGCTAAGGCGTCTTTAACATCATCAAGTTTGAATGGCTTTATTACGGCTGTTACCAATTTCATTGTTTTCCTCCAAATTTAAAATAATTATTGTTACAAATATTCTATGTATTACTTAAAGCGTCAATAAATAAGGGAAAAAATTAAGATTAATGTAATTTGTATTAATACAATAAACATATGTCAAACCCTAGAACTGTCCCCTTTGTTGATGAAAAGGGAACTAGGCGCAAAATGACTCTTCGCCTAGATGCTAAAATAGCGATTCCAATATTTGAGCAAATTAGAGCGCAGATTTCAGTAATGATCGCCGTTGGTTATCTATTGCCTAATTGTCGGCTGCCTACGATCCGTGAATTAGCAGATGAGCTAGAAATAGCCCCAGGAACTGTTGCTCGCTCCTATACAGAACTTGAGCGTGATGGCCTGATACATGGAAAAGGACGCAGAGGCACTTTTGTTGCAAATGAACCTCCCCATTCTGAAGCTCTTCAAGAAAGACGGCTCAGATTGCAAGAAGCGACACTTAGATTCGTTTATGAATTGCGTCAACTTGGTATAAGCGCTGAAGAAGCACACGCTGCTTTGAATGAGAATTTCAAATCAGCTGAGAATCATGAAACTTTAAATGTCGAAGATCATTAACAAATCGTAAACGTCTAGAACGTTGGAAAAATACAGTCCGTTATCAATTTAAGACACACTTCCTGCACATTTTTTCTTAACTTTTTGCGCTCAATGTGATCCGTAAACGGATTCTGGAGATTCAGATCGGTCAATCAGTCCGGCCACCACTTCACCTATCTCGTCTACTCTGAAACCTCTACCTTTAACCTCTTCTGACTGGCCGTGCCTCCATCCGTCGCACAGGTTGATTTTGCCACCGGAAATTTCAAACATTCTTCCTGTAATGTCACAGCCTTTACTAGAAAGCCAAACTACAAGTGGAGATACATTTGCCGGATCTTTCTCGTCCCATCCATCTGGTACGTCACTGTCGTAAAAAACTCCTTCTGTCATTCGTGTTCGCGCGTCAGGTGCTATTCCATTTACTTTTACGCCATACTGTTTCCACTCTTCTGCAGCCTGAAGCACCAGTAGTGCTATTCCTGCTTTAGCAGCTGCATAATTGCCTTGCCCAACACTTCCCATAAGACCCGCTCCTGAAGACGTCATTACAATTCGACCTTCAGTTTCTTTACCTTCCTTAGCGAGATTCCTCCAATGGTTTGCTGCGTGTCGAGCAGGGGCTATGTGTCCTTTTAGATGAACTCTTATAACTGAATCCCACTCTTCCTCACTCATACTCACAAGCATTCGATCTCTTAAAAAACCTGCATTGCAA
Organism: Candidatus Neomicrothrix sp. UBA881; assembly: GCA_002294285.1. Taxonomy (GTDB): domain Bacteria; phylum Actinomycetota; class Acidimicrobiia; order Acidimicrobiales; family MedAcidi-G1; genus MedAcidi-G1. The sequence continues at coordinate 36,747 of DBFL01000002.1, read as the reverse complement.
ATTAGTGCATCTAATCTGCCCCATTTTTCTATTGCATGAGAAACCATTTCTTCAGCTTGTTGCCAATCTGCAACATCTCCTGAATTCACCTCGGCTATTCCACCCATTTCTAGAATTTCTTCAACTACCTGTTCTGCGGGAGAGGAACTTGCCTCTTGACCTTCACGGGATACTCCCAGGTCATTGACCAAGACAGAGGCCCCTTCTGCCGCGAGAGCAATAGCGTGTGCTCTTCCAAGTCCTCTACCAGCCCCCGTTACTATCACTACTTGATTTTCAAAGTAGTTTCCAGACATCGTCTCTCCTCTTAGCGTGTAACTGCTACCACGGAACCACCGGTAACTTTCACGAGTTCCTTTGGAGATATCGAGAAAACAGAATCCGGTGTTCCTGCAGCCGCCCAAATTTCTTCAAACTCCATTAAGTGAGGATCAACCACTGTTTTAAGTGGAACTGTATGACCCAAAGGCGGGGTTCCTCCTATTGCATAGCCAGTAGCTGAACGGACCTCACTGGCTCCTGCAATTCTTATCTCTGTTCCTATATATTCAGCTAATTTGTCTTCATCCACTCTTCGAGCACCTGAACAAAGAATTAAAATAGGTCTTACATCCGCCATGAAAACTAGAGACTTGACTATCTGATCTATTTTGCAACCGACAGCAGCTGCAGCATCAGCTGCTGTTCTAGTGCCATCTGGATAACGCTGAACTTCTATTTCTAGCCCCGAAGCTTCGGCTTCACTGATGAACCGGTCGACTGCATTAGTGCGAGCCATCTACTTTTCCTCCTGAAATTTTCGAAGGCTCACCTGACAACCTTCTCAAGATGCAATGCTACGGGAGAACCATTGCTTGCCCCTCCGAAAACAAAAATTATTCGCAAAAAGTTCTATTTTAAATAGAAAACCCATTTGGATAACTTCTCGTGCGCGAAGAGATACGATTTCTTCAATGCTTCCAGGAATAGTTCAAACTGCCGCAGCAATTTATAAGGATAAAACTGCTCTTGAATGTGTTAGTGGTTTCACTGTTTCTTATCAAGATTTGGACAGAGTGTCGGACGAAGTAGCAGGGAGTCTGCTCCGAAAAGGTTTACGCGAAGGGTCGCTACTCCTGCTTTCTCTTCCTGCAAGTGTCGAATATCTGATTACTTATATTGCAGCGTCAAAAATTGGGGCAATAACTACAGGCATAAATCCGCGTTTGAAATCTACAGAAAGAAAGTCAATTTGTGAAATAGCCGAACCAGATCTCGTTATTGCAACCACTGAACTATTAGACGGGATTCCTTCGGATATCTCTGTAGAAACTGTAGAGATATCCGACAATTTAGAAAAGTTGCTTTCAATGATGCGTGTGCGTTCATTTAAACCTGAGGTGCTTAGGGAGGACCCCAATAGGCCGGTTTGTGTGTGTTTCACTTCCGGATCAACCGGTACGCCTAAAGGGGCGCTATTCACCAATAATCAACTTGCAGCAATACAAAGAATGGACACGGCAGGTGTTTGGGGTACTGACGGTCATATCGTCCCAAGCACTGCCTTTGCACACGTAGGCTCTATGACAAAACTGCCTTGGCAACTGTCACTAGGCATTACCCTTCACATACTTGAAAGATGGAACGCTTCAAAAATACTGCAACTGACTGAGAAATACCGCATATCTGCCGTTGCCGGAGTTTCAGCACAAATTGCCTTGCTGCTCAAAGTAAATGATTTTCAGAACTACGACCTAAGTTCAGTTAAAGCAATAGTTGCTGGTGGCGGAGCATCTCCTCCTTCCTTGGTGCGAAGAGCGAAAGAGAACTTTAACGCACCCTATTCAATTCGCTACTCTTCAACGGAGTCAGGTGGAATAGGTTTAGCCACTTCCCTTGAAGCATCTGAAGAGGAGTCTCTTTACACAATCGGAAAACCGCGACCTGGAGTTCAGGCAAAAATACTTGATGAAAATGGTCATCCTGTAGAAAAAGGTGAGGTAGGTGAACTGTACATTAAGACTCCAAGTTCCATGGACTCGTATTGGCATGACTCAGCAAATACTAAAAAATTTCTAAAAGATGGATGGTTAAGAACACAGGATTTGGCCAGAAATGACGACCAAGGTTTTTTCAGACTTGCTGGGAGAACGAATGAAATGTTTATAAGAGGTGGTTATAACGTTCACCCACAAGAAGTTGAGTCAGTTTTAAGCAGTCATCCAAAAATTGAACAAATGGTATTAGTTCCTAAACTGCACCCCACTTTAGGGGAAATAGGAGTTGCTTTTATAGTCCCTATAAGCCCTGAAGAGATTCTGACATTAGACGAATTAACAGATTTTGGAAAAGATAAAATTGCTGATTATAAGATGCCAACGGAAATAAAGATCGTTGATGCAATCCCACTAAAAAATGGTTTTAAAATAGATCGTTCTGTTTTAAAAGACCTAGTTTAGAAAAATGCCTGTTAAATAAACTGGGATTAACTCTTGCGTTTTGCCTGTTTGAACTGTTGATCTGTCAACTCTTTCAAAAGAGACCGATACCTAGAAACTCTCCTAGCGTCTATGACACCCAACGAAACACCTTCGTTAACTGCACAGTCTGGTTCACTCTCATGGGCGCAATCGTTAAACCGACAATTCTCAGAGACTTCTTCTAAGTCACCAAAAACTTTTTTTAGAGAGTCTTTTGCATCCCATATTCCGATAGAGCGCAATCCTGGAGTGTCAACCAACAATCCTCCTTCAGGGCAAAGAATCATCTCACGGGTGACTGTCGTATGTCTGCCTCTACGATCACTAGGTCTGACTTCCCCTGTTTCGGCTATTTCAAAACCAGCTAGGGCATTAACAAGAGATGATTTACCTGATCCCGACTCTCCAATTAATGCGGCAGTGCTGCCAGGTTTTATCCTGTCTCTCAATTTTTTCAAATTTGAATCTTGCATATTGCTTGAATCGACACTAAGAATTTGAATTTCAGGTGCTATAGCTTGGATAATCTCCATCTTCTCTTCAAGCAAGTTGTCCATTTCGGAAACTTTTGTCAGAACGATAATTACCTCACTTTGACTTTCCCAACCTAAAGTTAATAATCGCTCTATACGACCAGGAGGTAACGGACGGTCAATACCGTGAACAATTATTACAAGATCAACATTTGCAACTAGAACCTGCTCGCCTCTCTCATCTGACGGGTCCCGTCTTGACAATCTATTTTTTCGTGGCAAAATCTCTTCGATTACCGTTCCTAGTTCTGGGACAGTTTTTAACCTCACCCAGTCCCCAGTTGCCGGGGCGGTCTCGCTCTGTGATCTACTGGAATCAGAAATGACTCTAATTTTGCCGTCTTTTACTATTACGTCACATTCTCCACGGTCAACTCTTACGATACGTCCAAGTTCATTGATCTCTGCAAGAAGATTGCCACTAGCCCCGTAATCAGAAAGATTTACTGCCACAAAAAAACTTTAGACTGAAATCGCTTATCCAAGGCGAAGTGTTTCCAAAGGTTCAAGGCGCGATGCCTTCATTGAAGGATAAAGGCCAGACACTATCGCTACTGCAACGGAAACCAAACTCCACCCCACTAGCGATGGCACAGAAAGAACCATTACATAATCACGGGACCAAGACGTAAACCAAACTACGCCTGCACCCGCTAGAGCACCAAAGACGCCACCTAAAACCCCTACTACTAGGGCTTCGAAAAGAAATTGTACTGCGATAGTTGTACGCGTGTGACCCAAAGCACGACGAATCCCTATTTCGGCAGAACGTTGGATAACGGAGATAGACATAACATTTGCAATTCCTACACCACCTACGATTAAAGCCAAACCTCCCATTAATTGAGTGAGGTTGTTCAAACTTTCATCAACTTGTGACTCCGCATCAAGAAGATCTGTGGGAACGCTAGTTCTAGCGCCATCAGGACCTCCTAGACTGACAACAGTTGGAATCTCCTCTGCCACTAGTTGAGTATTAGTTGGAGCTCGCACATAAAGGCGGGTCGGATCTTGACTTTCTATTTCCCAATCTTTTTCCGCAGTTGAAAAAGGGATAAAAACAGCTGAATCCATTGATGGTTCTAACAAAACCCAATCGAGTACCCCTACAACTCCGTAAGTGACGCTGTTCAACGAAATAGTTCTCTGCTCTCCCCTCATATATCCGTACTCTTTGGCCAGATCTTTACCTATTACGGCTACACGTGCAGAGTTGTCGTAATCAAATTCATTAAGAAATCTTCCGCTTACTAACGGAACCTCCATTGTGGTTGGAAGATTCAAACCAGTTGCAATTACCGGAACAGGGAAAGCCTTGTAGTAATCTTCTGCAGCCTCAAATGGCAACGTGACAACATTCGCTATCTGAAAAGTGCCGGTCACTGATGAAACGTCAGGCAATCGTGACACGCGACCAACAGCCTCTTCTGGGATTCGTGGTCTCTGCCCAAATCCACCAAGCGAGTCCTGAGCATTCGCTACAATCAAATCAGTCCCAAGTTCCTGAAGTTGCGCTTTTAAGTATCCTTTCGAACTCTCGTTTATGCCTATGGCCGAAACAATTGCACCAACCCCTAATATCGGTCCTAACAAGATCAACAGGGTTCTAACTTTTCGCGCAGTCAATCCTGCAATTGCCACTCTTACCAAATCCAAAAAGCGCTTCACTTCTTATTACCTTGGATCAAGTCTTGAACTATTTCTCCATCTTTCATAGAAATTTTTCTCTCAGTGGAATCTGCTATTTCCATATCATGGGTGACTAGACATACTGCCCTCTCAGGCGATTTTAATTCTGCAAAAATATTCATAATTTTTTCGGCGTTTTCTGAATCAAGTGCTCCAGTCGGCTCATCCGCTAAAACAACTAGAGGATCTGTAACGATTGCTCTCGCTATCGCAACTCTCTGTTGCTCTCCACCTGATAACTGCACTGGTCGATGGTCTTCTCTACCCCCAAGTCCAACCTTTTCCAGGGAATCAGTAGCTCGCTTTTTGCGCTCTTTGGATGATAAGCCTCGGTACAAAAGGGCTGTTTCAACATTGCCCAATGCACTCAGGTGTGGAATCAAATGGAACTGTTGGAAGACAAATCCGATCGCATCTCCTCGCAAACGTGAACGTTGAAAATCATTCATGCTAGTGGCATCTGTTCCTTTAACTTTTACGTTGCCTTTGCTTGGAACATCCAAGAGCCCTAACAATCCCAGCATGGTTGATTTACCCGAACCAGAAGGACCCACTATTGACAAAAAATCACTCGCGAATATTTCTAAAGAGACTTGATTCAGTGCATGAACTTCTACATCTGTTCCATAAATCCGTGATACCGACTCCAAAGAAAGAAGACTCTCAGTCATTTAGAACATCCTCTTAAGGGCGATCAATTTCGATTATCACAAACTCTTCGGGGGAAACTCCTGAAATTATTTCCACCCATGCGCCTTCTAACATGCCTGTTTGTACAACGCGACGTTCAATGGTTCCTTCTCGGGTAACGACTCTGACTTTTTCCAGAGATCCCTCTGTTAATACTGCGGCAATGGGCACGACAATCGCATCAATTACCTCAGAGACAACTACATCCAAGGTGACTACAGCTCCTTCCACAGCCACTAAATCTTCAAATGCTTCGACTTCACCTTCGTAGAGTTCGCTCGCTCCATTACGTTTCGCCGCATCATCTAGTTGAGAAATGACTCCATCTGAATTCTGATCCCCGGCGTCCATCTCTATTGTGACTTTTTGACCGACCTCTAACTTCGCGCGATCAGTTGGGCTTGCAAATAAGATTACCTTAAAGACAGGTTCTGTAAGAGATAGAATTTCGGCACCGGAAGAAATGAAATCCTCTTTTTCGAAGTTTATTTTCCCTACTCTTGCAGGCCACTCGGCAACAATCATGTCTCCAGGTAAGAAAAAAACATCATCACGTAATGAACGAATTGGTATTTCTACAGAGGACTCACCGGCTTTCATTAAAGCTGAACCGTTTAGAACTTCGTAATCTATTCCCTGTTGTGCTGTTCCTGAGACAGAATAATTGATCGATGTGTCTACTTTTACAGCTTGATCAGCTCGAACTGTAATAACAGAGGTCTCCCCTTCGAGGATAGTTCCACCTCCCTCGATGCTCATTTCGGGCAAATCCGGGGATTCAACCATCATTGCTGCTTCCCTTTGGCTGCTTAGTTGGTATTCGGAGTTTTTATCTTCTAACAAACGAACATTTAGCAATTCATCGACTTCAACAAGGTCGTCATCTCTGATTTCTATTGATATAGATCCCCGTTTACTTCCCTTCGGGATAGTCACATCTCCGGCCGGAACAATGTAATCTTCTGCAGGTGTGACGTCACCTTCTACCTCAAAGAAAACAATTAAATCCTCAGCTAATTCATCAGTGGTTTCAACATAAAACAGAGCGACCCCTGGTTCCTTTACGTAATCGCTCGAAGAAGCTATAACTAAGACTGGCGCATCAGGAGCGTCTGGGTCATCTATCACAACAGTTGCCGAATCAGTTTCACCCAAAATCCAACGTGAGGCCTTGGCAACTCTCAATTCTTCAGTCTTCGAATTCAGTAGTGGGATCAAGCGCTCGAATTCTTCTTGTTCAGTTTCTGTTCTATCTTCTTTTGCTTTTTCTAAAGCCTCTTCATATGCTTCTTGGGCTTTTGTTCGAGCTGCAGCGGTAATTGACCCGTTTCGGTAGTCTCTTGCGGCATCGTCTGAGGATTCTTTTAGATCAAGCAAATTCTGGGCTTCAGATGCTGTGAAATCATAATCCCAAGCTTCACTGCCAGAAATAATCTGTTCATCAACAAGCTCTTGTTCGACATCTGTATATATCTTTTCAAATTCAGAGAGTTCTACATACCTCTCATCTAATGTGTCAATTTCATTTTTTAGGTCATAGATCTTTAGATCATGGGGTGCAATGCTTTCGATGTTCTCGAATCCTCCGAGGATTGAAATTTTTAAGTCTTCGTTGGCTTCTAATTCCTCATCTGCCAAAATCTCCAATTCAAAAATCACACTTTCAGAACCAGCGGGAATCAAAAATTTGCTGTCATTCTCCTCATAGTCTTCTCCGACCAAAACGTCACCAGAAATTCCAATTCCTATTTCGATTTCTTCTGCTGGAGATGGGTCGGCTGTTATTTCTACAGCAACTTTTCCTCCTTCTAGAACTACTGAAGGGGAAGCTGAAAGCGTGACTACTGGAATTTCCTCAGTTGCTACTGCCGTACCTTGTCTTCCAGATATGCCGTTAATTTGATCAGAGAGAGGAGAACCAATTGTCACACCGATACTATTTACTGCCCCCACTTTGTAACCTTGAGGGTTTGAAATAAGGGAGAAGTTGACTAGTTCATCTACTTCTGTGACACCACCTTTAAATCCAAATTTTTCTTGCCACAGGGCTAACCCATTTCTAGTTTCTTCAGTGTAGAACTGGTCTACAACTCCGACTTCATAGCCTTCTCTATCGAGAATTGTCTCAAGTTGTTTTACATCAAGTCCTTGCGCTCCCACATCTAACTCTCTATAAAAGGAAAACTCTCCGTTGACTGCTATTGAAGGGCGACCATCCAGGGCAAATAGCATCGTGGAAGCTTCGACTGTGTCACCTTCTTGCACTTCAAGTGCAGTCATTCGACCAGATGAAACTGAATTTATAGATTGGAGTTCCTCTCTACGCATTTCTCCACTTATAGTTATTTCTTCCGACAAAGTACGAACACTCGCCTTATCGGCAATAAGACGATCGACATTAGTCTCACTAGTTTGTTCTTCTTCCGATACCGCCAAAACAGCTACTGCAACTCCAGCTCCGAGGACTAACAAAACTATGACAGCAAAAACTCGCTTCAACATCTTCCTCCTTCAAGAGATCTCCTAATTTCACACCTTTTTTCTAAAAAGTTTTTATTCATAATAAATTCCAAAATCACTCGCTTTCTAAGGAGAGCTCAGATGCGCAAGAACGAATGTCGTCTGTATTCACAGAGCCATCTGGACTCTGAAACTGGCTTGGATTTAGTAGACCATTTTCATCTGGTGCTAAATCGCCAACATTCCAACCTTTTCCTTTGAGACACTCCCCTAAAGCTATCGTCTGTTCATTTTGCTCTCTGATCTCTTCAGGTGTTAACTCATTTCTTGATTCTTGAAACTCCTGGAAGGTACTTGCAATATTTGTTCGACTGTTACACAAAACTAATGCTCTTAGATAGTCAGGATTATTAGCTGGATCCTCTGGTCCTGCTTCCTGATTTGGAAGCCCAATAAATGAGTAGCCTTCGGAAGATAAACAGGAATTGAAGTCGTCTAAGGTGTCCATCAATTTCACTCCAGCATTTTCTTCTTCTTCAGCTATGGGGATCGTTTCTTTCGTGGGCTGCGTGGTGGTAGTGGTAGTGGTAGTGGTAGTGGTGGTGGTAGAAGACGAAGATGCAACAACTGAAGTTGTACTGTTGCTTGTGGCGGGCTTCTCAGCCAAGCTGGTTGCAGGAGACTCCAAGTCTGCTGACGGATCAGAATTTTTCAAAGACTCGGTAACTGTTTCAAGAGAAGTTGTTGTTGCAATATTTGTGGTACTGGGAGGCAAAGTCACAAGTACTTCTTGTTCAAATGCCCCTGGCGGTAGAACTATTTCCCCTATCTCATCAGGAGTCAATACTACGACTCTGTGAGATTCGTTTGAACCACCACCGTTACTGCAGGAAAGCACGAGAAACGCAACTAAAAATCCTACGAGATTTGTAAACCGCAACATAGATATCCTCTTAGTTTTAAACTAAAACCCTTTCACCTGTTTCATACACATGCGCTCTACTTTTAAAACCTTTCACTTTAAGAAAACTAATATTTGTAATTTAAAATAAGTAAGTGGAGATGATGGGAATCGAACCCACGGCCTCTACGTTGCGAACGTAGCGCTCTAGCCAACTGAGCTACACCCCCTCGTAGATTGAGCGTATCTAGAAGGTTTATTTATGCGAAAAATTCTTCTAAACCGCTTCGGGGTAGCTGTATTCCTCTTCTAATGAATTAGAGATAAACGCATGAGTCAGAACAACTGGAGCTTCTTCTGTAGCAATTTCGCTGCGCTGGGCTATAAGTGCTATATAACCAAGCAAAGTCAAGTCAAAAATCACATTAATAGTCCAAATGAAAATTCCACCTACTGCGATAGACGCCAGAAATGTGAAGACGACACCTCCTGCCAGAGCAATTGTCACATCCCTTCTTCTTCTTTTCGCAGCTAGCGCACTTTTAGGTAACGAGACGTTATAGCCCTTAATGGAAGGAACCTGATAAACGTCAAGGTGGTTAGCCACACCAGGAGCTGAAGGCTTTGCTGATAGTCGGTTTCTCACCATCGGGGGAACCAAAACAGCTGCCCATAACACACCCAAGCCGATCAGTATCAACATCTTTTCGCCACCTTAACTATTTCCGCAATTTACCCAATGAGAAAATAGTAGTACGTGATCTTTGTAAAAACAGGGATACTTTCGCGCTATAAGCGCGAATTTAATTACTTAAAGCGCGAAGAGAAACTAGTCGGATCTTTTCCAATTACCTGATTTGCCACCAGTTTTCTCCACAAGTTTAATTTCTTCAATAGTTATTGACTTATCAATAGCTTTACACATGTCGTAAATCGTTAACGCTGCAACAGAACAAGCTGTCAAGGCTTCCATTTCAACTCCAGTCTTTCCTGATGTTTTAGCAATTGCCTCAATCACGACATGACTCTTATGGAGTGTGAAATCAATGGAAACAAAATCGATGACTAGTGGGTGACAAAGAGGAATCAATTCTGATGTTTTCTTAGCAGCCTGTATTCCCGCCACACGCGCTACTCCTAAGACATCACCCTTTTTAAGGTCTTGTTTTTTGAGAGCTTCTATAGCCTCTGAGCCCATCGAAACCAATCCAGCCGCAATAGCGGTTCTATCTGTTTCTTCTTTCGCCCCTACATCAACCATTACGGCTTTTCCATTCTCATCAATATGAGAAAACTCTCCTTCTTCAGATTTCAAAAGAACTACCTATCCTCCAATTTGAGACATGCTTCGTGCAGGTCGAATGAAGTCGACATTTCCAATCCCATGCCCTTCTCGCTTCTCCAAGACGGCTCTTTCTAGTATTTCGCAGATCTTTTCGTCATCGATTTCAGATCTAAGCGACTCTTTAAGATCAAATTCTTCGTTTGAAAAAAGACAGTTTCTGAATTGTCCATCGGCTGTGATCCTAATTCGATCACAGCTGTCACAAAATTTTTGGGTAACACTCGCGACAATTCCAATTTCGCCGTTTCCGTCCCTATACCTGAAAGTGCTAGCGGGAGCATTCCCTCGTTTAATCACCTCCAGCGGAAAGACAGAATTTATAAGAGAGAAAATTTCTTCTAAAGATACAACATCTGCAGTTGCCCATTTCTCATCGGCATCAAGTGGCATGAATTCAATAAATCTAACTACCACTCCCCGATCTCTTCCGAACTCGGCAAAATCGATTATTTCATCATCATTTATTCCGCGCATAACAACAACATTAATTTTCACGGGGGACAATCCGGCTTTGGTTGAAGCTTCTATCCCAGCTATTACCTTTGCCATGTCATCCCTAAGTGTTATTTCTTTGAATCTCTTTTCTTGAAGGGAGTCGATTGAAATATTTATCCTGTTAAGGCCTGAAGCAGCCAAAGTTTGAGCATTTTTCTCAAGATTTACTCCATTAGTAGTCAAAGCTATCTCGATAGGTAGTTCAGAAAGCATCGAAATAAGATCAGGAAGATTTGCACGCAAGGTTGGCTCTCCACCAGTAAGCCGGACACTTTTTATTCCATAATTGTCGACAAGAATCCTTGTTACCCGAGTTATCTCTTCAAAGGTTAAAAGTTCTTCACGCTTGAGCCATTCTAAGCCCTCTTCAGGCATGCAGTACTGGCAACGGAAATTGCATCTGTCGGTTACAGATATCCTCAAATCCCTATGGACTCTTCCAAAAAGGTCTACTAGTTCTTTGCCCATAAAATAAGCGTAGAGGCCTAATTCGTTTCTGGCTCGCTTAGTTGTATCACATCGACTAAATCGCCTTTTTCTACACCGCCACCGTCAGGCAAAATAGCTAAGCCCTGAGCGTTAGCCATTGCCGCCAGTTGATGCGATCCCTGTCCGTCTAGTAATGACGCCTCATACAAGTCATCTTTCTTTTTTAAACTGACTCTTGCGAAATGCACTTTTCCATCTTTTCTACGCAATAAAGGGGTGACTGCCTTAGCCTTATAAGTCGGGCGCCAAATTTGTTTATAACCCATCATTTTTAGCAATGCTGGGCGCATAAACAATTCAAATGAAACCATTGCAGAAACAGGATTACCAGGCAATCCAAAAATTGGTACACCGTTTAACAATCCGAATGCGAGAGGCTTGGCAGGCTTAATCGCTACTTGCATCCATCTCATTTCTCCCAAACGGTCCAATACCACTTTCACATAATCGAAGTCGCCCATACTTACTCCACCCGATGTAACAATCGCATCACATTCCTCACTTGCGGAAATAAGGACTGACTCGATCTTGCTCTCGTCATCAGGAACCACACCCAGATCTACAACGTCTACCCCCATCTCACCTAGAAGAGCTTTTACGGTGTGACGATTAGAGTCACGAATTTGCCCTGGCCTAAGCTCCACTGCTCCCTCGACCAGTTCATCACCTGTTGACACAACACCTACTTTTGGCCTTTTGACTACAGTTACTTTTTCAAGACCAATTGTTGCAAAAACACCAATATGGGCTGCTCCAATCAGGACACCTGAACTAAAAAGTTCCGTACCTTTAGTGAAGTCTTCGCCGGGTTGGCGAATAAAATTCCCTGCTTCAACACCTTCCTTTATGATTACTCCCAGGTCACCATTGACTTTTTCTGTTTTTTCTACCATCACCACGGAATCTGCACCTTCTGGGATAACAGCTCCTGTCATGATCCTGGCTGCTTCTCCCTCCCCTATTGCAAAATCAGGAAACTTGCCTGCCGGTATAGTGCCTACAACTTTTAGTTCAACAGGTGCGGGTTCCGTGTCGATAGCTCTTACCGCGTAACCGTCCATTGCCGTGTTGGGGAAGGGGGGTACATTTTCACTAGACAAAACTGAATCTGCCATCACAAGACCACGTGACTCTGAAATTTCTACCTTAGCGGCAGGCAGTTTTGGACATTTGCTGAATATAAAATCCTGCGCTTCTTCTAATTTGATCACATAGCGAGAATAGCGACTAAAAGTATTTATTCACTAATCAAATCGAATGTTCAGATCCACTTAGTAATCTCTGGAGATTAGATCTGTGTCTTACGAGTATCAATATTGATAGCGCTGTTGCAAATATAAGTGCATTTATCTCATTGTTTAATAGACCGACACATAAAGGCATCAAAATAGCAATAGAGATCGATGCCACCGAGGCTTTTTTGGAAATTTTAGCGATTAACAAAAATCCTATGCTGCAAATCGCTCCGACTAAAGGAAACAAAACCCAACAGCCGCCAGCACCAGTTGCAACTCCCTTACCTCCCTGAAATCTTCTAGTTACTGGAAAAATATGACCTAGAACTGAAGCGACCCAGCATCCTAAACCTAGGGAAGTGCCATCAATGATCAATCCAGCAGTTACCGATAGTGCACCTTTACTGAAATCGGCCAGCAAAACGAGTGCTCCTGCACGGCGACCGATAATCCTTAACACATTTGTAGCTCCAGGATTTCCGGATCCTGATTGAGTTGGATCTAAGCCTCTTCTATTTGAAACAAGATGAGCTGAGGGAAGGTTTCCTAAAAAGTAACATAGGGTAATCACTAACACCCATAAGAAGGCCATACATATAGCATGACTGAAAATTAAGAGAAAATCATGTCATTGTTTAATAGATAGTTCTTTTATAATTCATTTCTTGAGAAGTTATTTTAGGTAGTAAGCATGCCAACATACATTTACAGATGTCAGACTTGTGAAAAAGAGTTTGAGATTATTCAATCATTCAAAGATGAGCCTCTTTCGGAATGTCCTTCTGACTGCGCAGGCACTGTTAAAAAAGTGTTTTCTGGAGTTGGGATTTCTTTCAAGGGTTCTGGGTTTTACAAAAATGATCATGGCGCAAATTCAAAAAACAAAGCTTCTGTCAGCACATCGAAAGACAGTGACAACAAGAGCTCAGAGTCTTCTAAAGAAAAATCCACCTCAGATAAACAATCTGGGGGTTCTGTGAAAAAAGAAACCAAGGCTTCAGGTAACGCAGGTTCTGCAAAAACCGACAACTAGCCGCCAGAAACCGTTAGCTCATTAATTACTACTGTTGATCCAGCTGAACTCATTGGAAGCCAATCTGTATCATTACCAACTTCCTTTATGTCTTTCAGCATTTTTTGTATTGTCGAACCTATTGTGAACTCACGAAGCGGCTCAGACAGTTCCCCATTTCTTATTCGAAGACCTTCAGCGCCAGTTGAGAAATCACCACTTATGGGATTCACACCAGAATGTAATCCGGTAACGCTCTGGATCAGTATCCCATTATCTATTCCTTTAATTAATTCAATAGGGTCTCGCTCACCAGGTAGAAGCGATACAGCTTGAATCCCGACCCCGGGTGTCGAAGCATAACTCCTTATTGCGGAACCGGTGGACGCCAATTCCGCCTTCCGTGCTGTCCATACATTGTGTAAAAACATTTTTAATTCGCCATCTTCGATTAGAACGTTTCTCCGAGTAGCTAAACCCTCTCCGTCGGTTTCAGTTGCAGTAAATGCACGAGAGTCCGTAGGGTCATCAACAAGTGAAAAGGCAGGACTCGCTACCTTTTCACCTAAACGTTCAGCGAACAAAGATCTGCCTTTTAAAACCATTTCAGCACTCAAAGTGGTTCCAACAACTTGCAAAAATTGAGCTGAGACCCAAGGGTCTAGCACAACAGTCAGTCTTTCTGAACGAGGTTTGGTTGAACCCAACATTCGTGTCGCTCTATCAGAAGCATCAGATGCCGCTTTTGTGATGTCCAGTTCTCCCGGACTTCTACCGATGGAAAAACCAAACCCGGTTTGAGTTTCGCTCTCTTGTTCAGCAAGTGCATAAACCATCAGGCAACATCCACTTTCTTTAGATGAAGAACGTATCCCTGTACTCGTAGCTATCGCTGACTCGCTTACCACATCGGTGTATTCCGAGGATTCGATACCAATGATTCTCTTATCGCTTGACAAAGTGAGTTTTTCTAGTTCAAGGGCATAATTTATTTTTTCACTTGTAGGGAGTTGATTGAGATCGTCATTGTAGACATTAAGAGAAACGCTTTCCACACCATCAGGTTCAGCTAACCCAGCGAACTCATCGGGACTGGAAAACCCAGCGTTGTCGCGAGCTTCACGCAAAACCTCCAACAACTCACTCTTTTCAAGAGTTCCGGCATAAGCAAAGCCTTGACGTCCATCTTTTATAACCCTTACACCTACGCCTTGAGACTCCGCTACTGTCAACGATTCGATTTCTCCCTCATAGGCGCGAACCTCGGTTTCACTGTCACGAGCTACTACAGCTTCTATCTGCTCTCCTTTTTCTCCCCAGCTGGTTATGAGCTCTGCTATCTCGATCAGTTCGGAAGACATTATGTTGCAGTACCCCCCACTGTTAAACGTTTCACCCGTAAAGTTGGGGTTCCATCGCCTACTGGAACCCCTTGACCGTCTTTTCCGCAAGTTCCCGGCGAACCCATGGCAAAATCTTTGGCAATAGCATCAATGTCCAAGAGAGCCTGAGGCCCATTACCTATTAAGTTGCCGTCACGAATCGGGGAAGTCAGCTTTCCATTCTCGATTAAGTAAGCTTCAGTCATTCCGAAAACAAAGTCACCAGTCGCCGTGTTGACTTGCCCACCTCCTAGTTGTGCCACATAAACCCCATAATCTGTATCGGCAATTATTTCTTGAGGGTTCTCTTCTCCAGCTGTTAAAAAAGTGTTTGTCATTCTCACCATTGGCAAGTGACGATAACTCTGCCGTCGCCCATTTCCGGAACTCAAGCGTCCATGCTTCCTAGCTCGAAACCAGTCCCACATGTAGTCGGTGAGAATCCCATTTTCAATTAGGACGTTTTGACTTGCAGAGTTTCCTTCATCGTCTATTGCGAATCGTCCCCACTCCCCAACCATCGTTCCGTCATCAATCAAAGTCACGTTTGGAGCTGCAACCATTTCTCCCTGTTTACCGGCAAATACTGAAGCCGATTTCTCTATCAAATCTGCTTCCAGCCCATGACCGCAGGCTTCGTGAAAAAGCACACCTCCACCTCCCGGGCCTACGACGACCGGCATTTCTCCACTTGGTGCCGGTACCGAATCCAGTTTCGTGACGGCTCGATTAGCTGCTTTTAGGGCTACCTCATCGACATTTATTTCATCGAATAATTCAAATCCGACCGTTCTCCCGACAGACTCCCTACCTGTCTGTAAACCTGCATCACCTGAGGCAACACAAGAAACTGAAAACATACTTCTTATTTGTCGATCACCGGTCAACTTTCCTTCACTGTTTGCTATCTGTATAACTCGATGACTATCTCCATATCTAGCTGCTACCTGAGTTATCGGGAGTTCAGTATTACGAACTGTTTCATCTGCCAATTTCAATAAAGCAACTTTTTTGCTTTTTGAAACCTGTTGAGGAAGTGTCTTAATTTCAGAAATATCTGATGCAGCTCCGCCACTCAAGCTCACCTCAATGTTTGTCTGAGAGTCACCTCGTGCTGCGGATGATGCAGCTGCCGCTGCCTTCAATAAACCAGCTGGAGAAAGATCCGCTGTATGAGCGAATCCGGTGGTTTCTCCTACTACCACCCGAATGCCGGCTCCCCTGTCCCTGCCATTATTCAACTCTTCGACTAAGCCATCATCAAGAACTGCTGTTGTTGATCTTTTATCCTCGATAAATACCTCAGCAAATGAGCCTCCCGACTGCATTGCCGCAGTCAGAGTTTCTTCTAAAATACCTTGTTCAACTATCTCTATTTCAGACAAAAATTTTCCTTTTCAGTCGACTACTAGAACTATATTCAATTTTAGTGTTTAAAAATTCGCCCCTGATTACAAAATTGGGCGTATAAATGCGTATCGTACCGAGGTGGAGCTTAAGTCAGGACTTCGTGGAAATGCTTTTTTAGCAGTTAAAGAAAGTGACCTTTCTACTGAATTCAAATCAGGTGAAGTCCCTGTTCTGGCAACTCCTCGGGTTGTGGCTCTGATTGAAGAGGCCACACTTGATGCCATTTCAGAATATTTGGAGAAGGATAAAACAACTGTAGGCATGAGGGTTCGTATCGATCACCTTACCCCTATTCCAGTCGGTGCAAGTATTTCGGCTCATGCGATCCTCGAGCAAGTAGATGGGCGTCGATTAACCTTTTCAGCCACAGTGGAAACGGAAAAAGAGAAACTCTTGATTGCTAATGCCACGATCACAAGAGTGATTGTTGACACCAAAGAATTTCTCAAAACGGTCAAGCGATAATTTCACTTTCACTATGAGAAAACTCTCAAACAAAAAAGGCCAGCAAGAAACTGGATCTCTGTTTAAACCTCAAAATCGAAATAGAGGGATGAAGTGGTGGCTAGAAATAGCGCTCGTGTTTTTCTTTTACTTGATCTACTCTTTCGCTCGAAATCAATTTGGTTCAGC
Source organism: Candidatus Neomicrothrix sp. UBA881 (assembly GCA_002294285.1). GTDB lineage: Bacteria > Actinomycetota > Acidimicrobiia > Acidimicrobiales > MedAcidi-G1 > MedAcidi-G1. The sequence goes on along the minus strand of DBFL01000002.1, from coordinate 20,014 downwards.
AAATGTTTCTCCTGAAAAAGCTTTAAAAAATGCCGAAAAAATAATCGATCTTGAAAAATCAATCGGCACTTTTAAGGAATTGCAAATACAAGATTTTTTCATTGATTGGAAGTGGTTCATCCAGTTTTGGAATGTTTTTTATGGGACTTTTCATTTTGGAGTGACTATTTTCGCCCTGGTTTGGATATATATAAAGTTTCCTGAAAGGTATTCGCCGCAAAGATTTTTTCTTTTAAGTTCAACTGGCACAGCCTTGGTAGGGTTTAGCCTTTTCCCGTTAATGCCTCCTCGACTTCTTTCCAACTGTGGAGATTTCGGAGCTTGCCTGGCCGAAAAATACCCTTTTGTTGACACTCTTTCAGAAATAGGTGGCCTATGGTCCTTTGATTCTGGAACTATGCAAAAAGTAAGTAATCAATTCGCCGCTATGCCAAGCCTCCATTTCGCTTGGTCGCTATGGTGCGCAATCGCTTTATACCCAATTCTAAAAAATCGAATCGCAAAATTTCTAATCTTTATGTATCCGATCGCTACAACATTTTCGGTAATCGTTACAGGCAACCATTACTGGATCGATGTTATCGGTGGAATTGTTTGTCTCTTATGTGGAATTTGTGTAATGAAATTTCTGAAAATTTTACGATTACCAGCCCTTCCCTCATATTTTCAAAGAAATATTTAAAATTAAAATTTTCGTATGTGAAAAATATCTAACTCTCTTCTAAAGTTAATCTGTTCTCTATTCTTCTCTAGGTATATGAAAGAAGCTGCTTTGCTTTTAGATTCAGTCAACGAACCAAAAGACCTAAAAAATCTCAACTTTGATGAGCTGAAAATTCTCAGTTCAGAAATTCGCTCTCTTCTCGTGCAAACAGTAGAAAATAACGGAGGACATCTTGGTTCTAACCTTGGGATAGTCGAATTAACAATTGCTCTACACAGGGTTTTTGATTCTCCAAAAGACATAATCCTCTGGGATACTGGACACCAAACTTATGTTCACAAACTTATAACTGGAAGACGAGAAGAATTCTCAAACCTTCGCCTACCTGAAGGCATTTCTGGATATCCGTCTCAAAATGAATCTCCTCATGACTGGATAGAAAACTCCCATGCCTCAACCGTTCTTTCATATGCTCACGGCTTAGCTTCAGCAAACTCTTTGTCTGACAACACCCGTCGCATCATTGCTGTGATAGGAGATGGGTCACTCACGGGCGGAATGGCATTCGAAGGGCTCAACAATCTTGGTCACAGCGGAGAAAAGGTAACAATAATTCTTAACGACAACGGTCGCTCCTATGCCCCTACTATAAGTCGACTTTCGGAAAGCCTCATACGAATCCGTTCAAACCCAACATATATGCGTAGACAACATCGACTAGAGAAACTGGCTGAAGGTATTCCTTGGGTGGGCGAAATACTTGAAAGAGGAATAAGCGCTACTAAAGCTGCCATAAGGGAAATTTTTGAACCTCCGGCCTTCTTTGAAGCTTTAGGAATAACTTACCTCGGTCCATTTGATGGACACGACATCGATGAAATTGAACAAGCCTTGAGTAATGCTGTCGAATTTGAAGGTCCAGTAGTTGTACATGTGCTTACACAAAAAGGAAGAGGGCATGCTCCGGCAGAAATGGACTCGATCAAGCACATGCACGACACCTCAGGAATGAAATCGGGCAGCTATACCGAGGCCTTTTCTGAAACACTCGTAAAAATCGGAGAATCTAATCCAAACGTGGTTGCAATTACTGCAGCAATGCCTGACTCAACAGGCCTTCTATCTTTTCGAGAAAGGTTTCCAGATCGTTGCTTCGATGTAGGAATTGCTGAACAACATGCTGTAACTGCTGCAGCTGGAATGGCTTTAGGTGGTTTAAGGCCAGTAGTAGCTGTCTATTCGACCTTCCTAACTAGAGCTATCGACCAAATAAACCTTGATGTAGGCCTCCATGAACTTCCTGTAATTTTCTGCATTGACCGAGCAGGTATTACTGGTGACGATGGACCATCCCATCATGGTCTTCTTGATATTTCACTTCTTTCAAAGATTCCTAAAATGAAAATATTTGCGCCTTCTTCTTACCAAGAGTTGCAACAAATGCTTGAAGATTCACTTGAGATAGTAGACGGCCCGGTTGCAATCCGATGGCCAAAAACTCCTGCTCCGCAAGTTGAGTGGGAAGAGGTGGGAAGTGGGACGGATGCACGAAGAGTGAACAAAACGTCTGGGAAAAAAGATGTCTGTATATTAGCTGCCGGAAAAATGCTCTCAGAAGCGATCGAAGCATCGAAGCTACTTTCAGGAATAGGAGTTACTATTTGGGACCCTCGAATACTGCATCCTCTTAACCAAGAAATGCTTGAAGATGCCAAACAGCACAAACTTGTTGTAACCATTGAAGATGGATATGTAGAGGGAGGTTTCGGATCGTCCGTGCTCGGTTACCTAAATAAAGATAACTCGGATTGCAGGGTTATTAATCTTGGTGTCCCACTTTCTTTTCACTCCCACAACAAACCAGACTCACTGCTTTCCTCTTTCGGTCTTGACGCTGACGGAATCGTGAAAACGGTGCAGCAAGCTCTTTCGGAAATTTAGAAAGTTTTAAGAATAAAAAGGTTGCTCTCCTGAACTGTGATCAGTTACATCAATCACATCTTTTATCTCAGGCACTGCCTCAAGGATTGACGCTCTTATACCTTCCGTGAGGGTGGCCTGACTCATTGCACACCCCTGGCAACCACCTCCCATTGAGACATGAGCAGTTGAACCTTCAACTCCGACGAGTGTGGCAAAGCCCCCATGTGAAGCAAGTGCAGGGTTAACTTTTTGTTCTAAAAGCTGTTGAATCCTCTCTGGTACATCACCGCTTAACTCCAATTCTCCCAAATCACCCAATGGGTTGGGCCTGTTGGGATTGCGAATCACCAAGCCACCTTGATCGGCATTTTTCGGAATGTCTAATGTTGCGCCTGCAAGTTTTTCTTTGCTTGCCATTGGGATAATGACTGTTAATTCACCGACCTCGTAGGAAATATCCTCATCACTTACTTCTTCTAGAGGAACAAACGCCAAATCATATGAGTATTCGACGCCTGACACACCGCTAATTGCGACCCTTAAGCCCAATTTTTCTGCGTCCGACTCTTCAGAACGAACGGACAAAACCTTTAACGAAGCTTCTTCACTTATCTCAAGAATTGACATAGTTTCCCCTCAGTATCAAATTTTCACAAAATTCTAAAACTGGAATAATTCTAGTTTCAATTCTAGGTAAATAAACCGATAGATTTCGAATATGGAATCAAATTCTGCAAACAATACGGTTGTGAAATTAAGCAACGAAAATGAAATTGCGGTTCTGGAATTAGATGACGGCAAAGCAAATGCTTTGAACCATGATGTCATAGCTTCTCTAATAGAGAAACTTGATGAAGTCGAAGATTCTGGGGCAGTAGTTATTACAGGTAGACCGGAGAGATTTTCGGCTGGTTTTGATCTTGCGGTCATGAAATCAGGCGAAGGACCAGCAAGAGAAATGCTGAGAAGTGGTGTAGAACTATTTCTACGATGCTACTCATTTCCGAGACCTGTTATTGCAGCTTGCAATGGCCATGCGTTGGCAGCGGGAGCAATTCTTCTGATGTCTTGCGATCTGAGAATAGGCACTAAAGGGGAATTTAAAATCGGCTTACCCGAACTAGCAATCGGCATGTCACTACCTCTATTTGCAACAGAATTAGCAAAAGACAGGATTTCAAAGCGACACTTCACGAAGGCAACGGCCTTAGGTTCAACCTTCAATCCCGAAGAGGCTTGCGATGCAGGTTTTCTTGATGAAATCGTGAATGAGGACGAGCTACTTTCAACTGCACTAGACAGAGCTGAGTCTTTGAAAGCGATAGGCAAAACACAACTTTCCTTAACACGTTCAACAACTAGGGGTGAGACTATAAGAAAGATCAGAGACACCCTCGAAGACGATCTAAGTCGTTTTGTTGTAAAGCAATAAAAACTATATGGAAAAATCCTATGATGCCCTGCTCCTAGTATCTTTCGGCGCCCCTGAAAGCATCGATCAGGTTGAACCTTTTCTAAATAGGATCACTGAAGGTAAAAACATTCCTCCTGATCGCCTAAAAGAAATAGCCGAAAGATACAAGACGATAGGCGGTATTTCGCCTTTGAATTCCAACATCCGCAATTTAAAAAAATTGCTTGAAATAGAACTAGCTAACCGCGATATAAACATTCCTATCTTTATTGGACACAGAAATGCGGAGCCTCTCATAGAGAAAACAATAAATGATATGAATGAAATGGGTATCTCTAACTGTCTTACTTGGCTCGCATCTCCCTATAGTTCCTATAGTTCTTGCAGGCAATATACGGAAAATATAGAAGACGCTTGTTCCAAAATTGGAGCTAACGCCCCTTATATGGAGCAAATAAGACGTCATCATGACCACCCCGGTTTGATTGAACCCGCAGCTGACAACCTTCGAGCGGCACTTGAAAAACTACCCTCCAACAAAAAAACAGCTTTGCTTTTTTCTGCACATAGCCTCCCGGTAAGCATGGCTGATAACTGTCGATATGAAGCCGAAATAAGAGAATCATCTTCGCTAATCGCCGACCTAGTGGATCCTGAGAACAAGTTGCCCAAAGAGATCGTTTGGCAATCTAGAAGTGGACCTCCTTCCGTTCCTTGGTTGGAGCCTGACATAAATGACAAAATAAAAGAGCTAGCTTCTGAAGGAATTGAGGCAGTTGCAGTTTCACCTGTAGGTTTCCCAGTGGAAAATTTTGAGATTCTTTGGGATCTAGATCACGAAGCATCTGATGAAGCCAACAATTGCGGCATGTCTTTCAGCAGAGCCGATACTGTCCATAACGATCCTAGATTTATAAGCATGATTGGGGATCTGTTATGCGAAAGAATAAATAAACCCATTCATGCTAAAGCGGGCTTAGGGGCGTTTAGCTCTCAACTGGACAAATGTGAAGAAGGCTGTTGTCCTAACGGATAATCAAAAATTACGGTTTCTTCAAAAAAGTGTGAAAATTAAGGCCTTTACCTTCTAAGGGTCCACTGTCGAGTTGTAATAGCAAGGTAATTTTGAGGTGCCGATGAATCACGCTCAAATTGCCAAAGAAGCCTTAAATATGCGCCTAACGACTCTGCCTGCAAATGTTGCTAATGACGCGCTTTTAGACACGAGAAAAGCTGGCGAGCTTTTGGCCGCTTGTGGCGATCCAGAAGTTGATAAGGCTATTAGGAATCTTGGAGATACCTGGAAAATGGCTGGCCTTCCAGCCGAATCAATTGAAAAACCTTGGACTGAGAAACAAATAAGCGACCTCATCTCTGTGGGAGGCGACAAGCTTCTTGACATCTTGGATGAACTAGTAAACGGGATCACCCGTTGCAAAATCCATTAATTTTTTAACTTTGGAGCAACCATGAACAAACAACAGAAACTTCTACCTGACGAAACAAATTTTGCGAAAGAAATCGTTGGTGTGCCGGTCGAAGATGAAATGCAAGAATCATTTCTCGCATATTCACTTTCTGTAATTACATCAAGGGCAATACCTGATGTTAAAGACGGCTTAAAACCTGTACAACGTCGAATACTCTACGCCATGTTGAGAATGGGGCTTAGACCAGAAAACCCTCACCGTAAAAGTGCCAGGGTCGTAGGAGATACGATGGGTCGTTATCACCCTCATGGAGATGCTGCAATCTATGACGCTCTTGTAAGAATGGGGCAAGATTTTTCTCGTGGAATGACGCTGGTTGACAAACAAGGTAACTTCGGATCTCTTGATGATCCGCCTGCCGCGTCGCGCTACACAGAGTGCCGGCTCGCTGAAACTGCTATGGAAATGCTGAGGGAAATCGATGAAGACACAGTTGATTTTCGTCCTACTTACGATGGAGAAAGTGAAGAACCTTCTTGTCTACCCGCACTCCTGCCCAACCTTCTAATTAATGGAACTTCAGGAATAGCTGTGGGAATGGCTACAAATATGCCAACTCATAATCTGACTGAAGTTGCGGCTGCGATTTCTTTAATAATGAAAAAGAGACGCCCGAAGCCGACAATTAAAGAAATAATGGACATCATCCCTGGGCCTGATTTTCCGAGTGGCGGACTGATCATTAACGACAATCTAGAAGAAATATATAAATCAGGAAAAGGGACCATAAGGATAAGAGCTAAAGCGCATATTGAACCTTCTGGTAAAAACCGACAAGCAGTTGTTATAACAGAACTGCCCTACCTAGTAGGACCTGAGAGGATAATAAGCAAACTTAAAGAACTTAATGAAGCAAGCAAGCTAACTGGAGTGATGGACTTTAAGAATTTGTCTGATCGGGAGTCAGGCCTAAAAATACAAATAACAGTGAAGCCTGGGCATAACCCTCAAGCCGTTCTCGCAGAGCTTTATAAACTGACCCCTCTTGAAGAAACTTTCAGCATAAATAACGTAGTTCTAGTGGATGGGGAACCCAAAACCCTCGGTATATACGATCTGTGCGACCACTACATCAAGCA
>DBFL01000002.1:839-13061 GCA_002294285.1 Candidatus Neomicrothrix sp. UBA881 | reverse complement strand
GTAAAAGGGCTTCTAATTGCACTTGATTCAATTGATGAAGTTGTCTCAATAATTCGGAAATCCGAAGATACTGCTGAGGCTCGTAGCGCTTTAATGAAAAAATTTAAACTGACACAAATACAAACTGATCACATACTCGATATGCCACTGAAACGTCTTACTGCGCTTGAGAAAAGGAAACTTGAAGAAGAACAAGCAGAACTAAAGAAAGCAATTGCGGGTTTCAATGCTCTTCTAAAATCAGACACACGTCAAAAAACTCTTGTTATCAAAGAGTTAAATGAAGTTGTACAGGAATTCGGACGAGAACGGCGTACTGAAATAGTTAGCTCCGATGATCTACCTGTGTTTGAAACAACAGAAGTAGCTGAAGATATAGAAGATGAACCTTGTGTAGTGACTCTCTCATCTTCTGGTCAAATAGGGAGATTAGGGGTCGATGGTGCCAAAAAAGCAAACCCTGGAAGACATGACATAATTACCGCTTCGCTACTTACGAGTACAACCTCAACTGTTACTGCAATCACTTCTGAGGGTAGAGCTCTTCATATTCTCGCTGCTGAACTAGTGGAGGCGGATGGAAGAACACGAGGGGGCAGCGCCTCTCAACTTTTTGGCACTAACAAGGGTGAAGTTATTCATACAATTTTGAGCAAAACCAAAGAACATCTCGTACTGGTAACAGAAACAGGAGTTGTTAAACGTCTAGAAACAGAAGAAGTGCAAAAAACTCAGAATGCGAAAACTGTTATAAAGCTAAAATCAGGCGACCGTGTAGTAAGCGCATTTTGCTCACCTGGTAAAACAGACCTTGGAATAAGTACATCAGATGGCCAATTCCTTCGCATGCCAGTTTCTACAGTAAGTATCCAGGGTCGAGGTGCTGCAGGTATTGCGGGAATGAAATTGAAAAATGGATCCGTTGTAGTATCAGCAGAAACAATACTTGGAGACGACTTCCTTACAACTGTACTAAACAACCAAACAGCCAAAGTAACTCCACTATCAGAGTTTGAGTCAAGGGGCCGTAACGGAGTGGGAGTGCGCGTAACCAAAGTTCCTGAAGATTCTAAAGTTACGGTTGCTAAAATCGGACCGCTAACAAATCTTCTTGCAGTGATGGCAACAGATGAAGACCCCAAAAAAGCTGACCCTAATCCTGTCACGTTCCTTCTTGAGCCAAGCAACAGAGATCTTGTAAGCACTAAAACTGAGCGGCAAATTCTCACTCTGGGAATTAGCAGATGGTGAAATTCATATGACTACATCAGCAAAAACAAAAAATAAACCCTCTAATACAAAAAAAGTAGCTTCGTCGAAAAAGAAAAAAACCGACTTAAACGGTTACGATGCCGACGCTATACAGACTTTAGAAGGTCTCGAGGCAGTTAGAAAAAGGCCTGGGATGTACATAGGTGGCACCGGAAGCCAGGGTCTCATGCACTTAGTCTGGGAATTAATCGATAATGCGGTCGATGAAGCTGCGGCGGGCTTTGCTAGCCGTCTTGATGTTCTACTGCATCGTGATGGGTCTGTTGAAATATCTGATAATGGCCGCGGAATACCAGTCGATATACATTCTGGCAAAAAAGTCTCAGCTTTAGAAGTTGTCCTGACTGAACTCCACGCAGGAGGAAAATTTGGCGGTGGCGCATACGGAGCGTCCGGAGGGTTGCATGGAGTCGGTGCATCAGTAGTTAATGCCTTGTCATCAAAACTAGTCGCACAGGTCGACCGCGAGGGTAGCACTCATGAACTCGGATTCAAAGCGAGAGTTGCAGGAACCTTTAACGGTTCCTCTTTCAAACCAGGACATCAGGTAAAAAAGATAAAAAAGATAAGTCCAACTAAATCAGGGACCCGTATACGCTTTTGGCCTGATCAAGACATTTTTGATAATGAGGCACAAATCGATTTCGAAGAAATATGCGATCGCTTAACCCGTTCTTGTTTCCTTGTGCCGGGGTTAAAAGTTACAGCCACTGATAAAAGAAGTGGAAACTCATCAAAGCCTTTTGAATTCGTATCTAGAGGTGGACTTGCAGATTTAGTCAATCACCTTTCGATGGGTGAAAATGTGACAGAGATCATTACTCTTTCAGGTTTTGAGTCTTTCGTTGAAAAAGTGCCAGTTGGCGGAAAGATGCAAGATGTTGAAAGAGAATGCAAGGTAGAAATAGCGATCCGATGGGTGAATGGATTTGATAACACAATCCAATCTTTCGTAAATACTATTCCAACGACCCAAGGCGGAACCCATATCACAGGTTTTGATAGAGCTCTGACACGCGCCACCAATGACATCCTTCTGAAAGAAACCCGCAAACTTGCAAAACTTGCAAAGGAAAACAAAAACCGTGCCACCAAAGAAGACGTGCAAGAAGGACTAGTAGCAGCAATCAAAGTAATCTTTCCTGAACCTCAATTCAGGGGTCAAACAAAACAAGAACTTGGAACACCAGCAATCGAAAAAATAGTCTATGACATCGTTAAACAAGGTTTGACCGATTGGTTTAATGGCGCTGGACCTAAGAAACACATCAATCTACTCAGAGAAAAAATGGCTAACGCCATTATTAACAGAGTCAGTTCAAAGCAACTGCTTGAAACGAAAAGGCGAGCTGCGAGTATGGGCTCCACAGGAATGCCTGAAAAACTAGCTGACTGCCGAGTCCATGGGCCTGATTCTGAATTAATAATTGTCGAAGGAGACTCTGCTGCCGGACCAGCAAAAGCTGGCAGAAATGCAGAGAACATGGCGATTCTCCCTTTACGTGGAAAAGTTGTGAATGCCGAGAAATCATCTCTGAAGCAGGTTTTGGACAACTCCGAAGCTCAAGCTCTCTTTACAGCGGTGGGTGCAGGTTCTGGTGATCAATTTGAAATTGAAGCAGCAAGGTACGGAAGGATAATTATTCTCTGTGATGCCGACGTAGACGGAAGCCACATCCGCTGTCTCCTCTTAACGCTCATGCATAAATATATGCGGCCCATGCTTGAAGAAGGGCGCGTGTTCGCTGCTCAACCTCCACTATTTTCAACAAGAATAGGCGACACAATACACAGAGCTTTCTCGGAAAAAGAAAGAGATGCAATAACAGCGAAGCTAACTAAAAGTGGTCGAAAAGCCGAAAACATCACATGGAATAGATTCAAAGGTTTAGGTGAGATGAATGTAGATGAACTAGCTGAATGCGCCCTGAACCCTAAAACACGCATTTTGCGTCAAATGAAAATGACTGATGTGGCCGCAGCGAAAAAAGCAGCAAAAATGTTCGATACATTAATGGGTTCGGACGTCGGCAAACGACGAGATTACTTGGTTGCAAATAGCAACCTTCTAGACCAATCAGTTCTAGATTTCTGATGTTTAAGACTCCTCGCTCTTTTTCCTACTCATCAGCTTCCGTTTATAAGCAATGTCCGAGACGTTGGAAACACAAATACATAGACAAATTGCCTGACCCTACTGGTGAAGCGGCTCTTGTAGGCACCTTTGCCCATGAGGTACTTGAGGAGCTATGCAAAGAAGAGCCCTCTTTGCGGACAGAAGCAAGAGCAAATGAAATCGCTGCCACTATTTGGCCAAAAATCGCTGACAGGAAAGACTTCAAAAATCTTAAGCTCAACGAGGACTCTCAAAGAGAGTTCCGTTGGAAAGCATGGGAAGCAATCCAAGGACTATGGCGACTAGAAAATCCTTCACAAGTTGAAATCGAAGCAACTGAACAAAAACTATCAACTTCACTTTCAGGAGTACCTTTCTACGGAATCGTTGACCGAATAGATAGAGATGAAGATGGGCTAGTGGTAATTGACTATAAAACTGGGAAAGTCCGTCATGAGAATATTGACCAAGTACTTTTATATTCTGCCGCTGTAAATGAGAAAACAGGCGAACAACCCTCCAAAGCTAAACTCATGTACCTTGGAAATCGGGAAGTGTCTCCACAGATTATCGAAACTGATGTTTCTGAAGATTTAATGGCAAAAGCAGTAACAGATTTGTCTGACACATGGAACAAGCTCAAGCACGCTTTAGACAGTGAAAAATTCGAGACTACGACTACTCCTCTTTGTGGCTGGTGCTCATTCATCGAACATTGTCCAGATGGAATAAAATATATAAGAGAACGAGCCGATTCAGGAAGACTAAAGCCCGACGCTCCAGCCCGCGCAGTACTTGGAATCTAAGAACTGGCTTTTTTTCGTTTCCTCCAAAAAAGAGCCAAACAAAATAAAGCCACTGTAGCTATTAATGCCCCCAACCTATTTGCTCTGTCTGCACTCTCATCGACACTCTCAACTGGAGGAACCTCAAAAGGTCTAAAATCCTCATTATTTGAAAAAAGTTCCTTATTTTGATCGTTTTCAAAATCACTTTCTTCATGAACATCTTTTGTGGATTCCTCATTTAATTCAGAATCACTCGTTTCCGTATCATGACTCACTCCGTCAAGTAAATCATCTAATGGGCTGACCGTCGGTGCGGTTGGACGAGAACGTACTGCTTCAGGATCATAAGTTGCCATCTGAACGTTCCTCCTCTTCTGAATTGCTCACAGAATACTCACCTTCCAGTAGAAGAGTCAAAAGTTGATCAAATTCCGCTGCAGCTTCTGCTGCGCCTGGCCGATTACCTAAGCCATGTATCGGCAAAGACTGAGCTGAAGCCTCAGCCAAAGCTGTACGTAAATGAATTTTTGGAAGTTGGTAAGCAGAATAAGCCTCTTCAAGTTTTTCATTCCAGTAACTATCATCACGAGTTCTTCCAAGCCGGTTTACCGCTATGCCAGCTATTTTGGGTTTCGCATCAATTCGTCGTGTTTGAATCTTTTCAATCGTTTGAATCATTCGCGCTACACCATCAACCGACCAAGCCCCTGGTTCTGTAACTACTAGAGTTGAATCAACTGCAAATAATGCATTTACCGTTAATAGACCCAAAGAAGGTGGACAATCAACAATCACTAAGGGCCAATTCGCACCTTCGAGAGAAAGAGACAACCTGTTTTGAGCGCCTAAAGGATCGGTAGCTAGTCGTGGCTCGCAGACAGAAAGATCAGGTGTCGACGCTGCTAAGAAAGGCACCTGCCCGCAACTGGACGGCCAGTTAGCTATTTCTGAAAACTCAGAAATCCCGCCAACAATCTCTTCCTCTAAAATATTCACTACTCCTCTGGATGGTTCAAAAACACCCAATCCGGTAGTCGCATTTCCCTGAGGATCTAAATCCACTATCAGAGTTTTCAAACCTTTTCTAGCAGCAGAAGAAGCTAGACCTAAAGTAACACTAGTTTTTCCAACTCCACCTTTTTGGTTAACTATCGCTATTGAGGTCACATAGAAAACCTAGACCAGTTTGCGACAAAAAAGTTGTAAATCGTCGAAACAGGTATCGTGTACCAGTGCCTGAACTACCTGAAGTGGAATCAATAAGACGTCAATTAGAACCTCTGATTTTGGGAAAAACCCTAATAGATAGCTATTCTTTCTCTTCAAAAAAATTCGAACAAGCAAAACTGGCTTCGGGTTTTCATATAGAAGCAGTTAATCGTCGGGGAAAATATCTAATAATAACTTTAGAAAATGAACTAGCTGTCGAAGAAAAACGCAAAGAACTCATAATCCATCTTGGCATGACTGGAAGTATTTCTGTTACAGAAAAAAAATCAAATGACCCCTATGTAAGAGCCGAATGGGAACTAGATAACGGTCTATTTTTCACCTTTCGAGATATTCGACGTTTTGGAAGAATAGCTTTTGTGGATCCAGGAAACTACAAGTCGCTTCCGACTCTAAACAGCATCGGACCTGAACCTTTTGATCCTGACTTGACTTCAAACAGTTTCTATAAATCTTTATCCTCTTCCAAAAGTCAGTTGAAAACAAAGCTTCTTTCACAGAGAGTAGTTGCAGGACTTGGAAACATTTATGTTGATGAGTCGCTTTGGCGGGCAAGAGTCAACCCTGCTGTGAGACGAATCGGAGAAAGGCGCTCAGAAATTTTACTTCTTTCAATTAGGGAAGTTCTGAACGAAGCAATAATCAACGGTGGAACCACTTTTCGTGACTATAGAACCCCTGATGGTCTAACAGGCAAGAACCAACACAACCTAGATTGCTATGGCAAAACAGGTCAACCTTGCAAAAACTGCTCGACTACATTAAAAGGTCGGTTAATTGGTCAACGTTCCACTACATGGTGCCCTCAATGCCAAATTAGATAATTACCGCTTGAGCTAACTAAAAGTAATATGAGTATGATCGCTTGCAGAGGTGAAAATTGAATCAAAATTCTTCTCAAACCAATGAAGAACCTAAGTCTGATATCGAAAAAAAAGATTTTCTAGATTCGCTTAAATCACAAATCGGTTCTGCAGGCGGAACTGAAATGGCACGCGATCGAGTTAGTGAGCCAGTGATCCGTTCTTGGTGTGACGCAATGTCGGAAAGTAATCCTGCTTATATAAGTTCCGATTTCGCGAACAACACAAAACATGGTGGGGTCATAGCTCCTCCAGCAATGCTTCAGGTGTGGACTATGTCTGGTCTTCATCTTGGTGCTCAGCCTCAAAGAAATATCGAGGATTCGCCAAGCGCGGGAGTTTACCAACTTCTTGATGAAGCAGGCTTTACTGGTGTAGTAGCAACTAACGCTACTTACAAATATGACAGAGCCATCAAGCCAGGTGATTTGATTTCTGGAACACAGAAGTTGCTGGATGTTTCAGAAGAGAAAGCGACAGCTATTGGAACGGGTCATTTTGTTACCACCGAAACTATTTATGCAGATGCTTCTGGTCAGCAAGTTGGTTCGATGGAATTTCGGATACTTAAATTTCGCCCCAATACAGGTAAGAAAGGTAAACAATCTAAAAAACCACCAAGACCAAAACCTTCTTCCAATAGTTCAACTGATTGGTTCTGGGATGCTTGCAACAATAACGAACTTAGAATCCAGTCTTGCAGCAAATGTGAAAACCTCCAGCACCCGCCTGCAGTTCGTTGTCTCGCATGCGGCTCTGCTTCGCTAGGCAGCATCGTTGCGTCAGGCAAGGGAAAGATCCACAGTTGGGCTGTTGCACATTATCCGCAAGCTCCAGCATTTGACTACCCACTAATCGTCGGTCTAGTTGAACTAGAAGAAGGTGTTCGTCTGGTTTCAAACATTACTGGTGTACAGCCAGAAGAACTTGAAATTGACATGCCAGTAGAAGTTCACTGGTTAGAAGTCGAGGATGGATTTACTTTGCATCAATTCAAACCTATTGCAACTGTAAATAGCGAATCTGAATCTCTAGTAGAGGAATTTGTTCCTTCTACCAATTCTTCAGAAGAAGAACACGAAAACAACAACTCAATGCTTGATACCAGCAATATGAAAGTTGGTGACGAACTACCAACTTGCCGAATCCCTATAACCACTCTTCTAATAGTTTCAACGGCAATAGCAACACGAGATTACCAAGACGTTCACCACGATCCTAAGGCAGCTCAATCGAAAGGCATGCCTGACATATTCATGAACATTCTAACTTCAGCGGGGATTGTCAGCCGCTGGGTAAATGATTGGGCTGGACCAGAGGTCGATTGGGTTTCTATCGAGTTGCGACTTGGCACACCCAATCATCCTGGCGACACTATGACTCTCTCAGGTTCAATTGCAGAAATCTATGACAATGAAAGCCGAACTTTTCTTAATATTTCTTTCGTTGGAACGAATGATAAGGGTGCGCATGTCTCAGGGATTGCAAAAATTTCCCTAAATAAAAACAAGAAGGAAACAAAATGAATTCTAGTTCTTCTTACCAAGCAGCAATAGTAGGTATAGGTTCCACTGAATTCTCTAAGGATTCCGGGAGAACCCCAATGGAACTAGCTGTGGAAGCCTGCGAAGCTGCCATAGAAGATGCTGGAATTTCGGCTGCAAGCGTAGATGGAATTGTAACGTTTAGCGCTGAACAAAATTTTGAAATAGAAGTAGCACGTAATCTACGAATACCATCTTTGACCCACTTCAGCATGATCCCGCATGGTGGAGGTGCAGCTTGCGGGACTATCGGCCAAGCAGCTTCAGCAATTTTTTCAGGTTCTGCAAAATACGTACTGTGTTATAGAGCTTTCAATGAACGCTCCTGGCACAGGTTTGGAAGTGGAGTTCAAGACAAACACGGTGGCGCTGAAGCATTCGACGTAACTTTTGGGTGGACTTCACCTTTCGGTCTTCTTACCCCCGCTAGTTGGGTTGCAATGTTCGCTACGCGCTACATGCACCTATCAGGAGCTACTTCTGAGGATTTTGGACGTGTAGCGGTCACTGATAGAAAATTCGCTTCAACTAACCCAGCAGCTTTTTTCTATGAAAAACCAATCACTCTAGAAGAACACCAAGAAAGTAGATGGATCGTGGAACCTCTACACTTACTCGATTGTTGTCAGGAGTCTGACGGCGGTCAGGCAATTCTTGTGACTTCACTGGAACGGGCTAGGGACCTTCCGCACCCTCCAGCTGTAATCGCTTCAGCTGCCCAAGGTTCTACAGACGACCAGCAAGCAATGAGGAGCTACTACAGGGATGATATTGCAAGAATCCCAGAGATGAAGCTATGCGCCGATCAACTATGGGAAAATACAGGACTAAAGCCTTCGGACATTCAAGTTGCAAATATTTATGACCATTTTACTCCCCTATTTCTACCTCAACTTGAAGAGCTTGGATTCTGCGGAAAAGGAGAAGCAAAAGAATTTATACGTGATGGGAATATAGATATGGGAGGTTCGCTGCCTACGAACACAAATGGTGGCCAGTTGGGAGAAGCTTACATTCACGGAATGAACGGCATAGCGGAAGCAGTCCGTCAAATTCGTGGAACCTCAGTCAATCAAGTTGAGGACGTTGAAAACGCATTGGTAACCGCGGGAACGTCAGTACCTACAAGTGCACTAATTTTAAGCCAAGACAGATAAAAATTACTTAGATGACCCACCTTGAGGCTCTAAGAGATCTACGCTCACTTTATGGCTATCCGGCGGTTTGTATGTTGTTTTTCGTCACTAGCTATTTTGGCTTTGATTACACTTCCCAGCGCACAAGCCGGACCCTATGACAAAGAAATATCCGAACTTCAGAAACAAATCGACAAAATCAATTCTGATGTAGATGAGATAAAAAGAGACATAAAAGCGGAAGAGCAGAGAATATCTGATTTCCAAAATGAACTTTTGGAAATAGATGAAACTATTTCAGAAATTGAGACACTGATAAACAATGAAGACTCACAGCTTGCTAAACACCCAATAAAACTTGAGCTTATAGCGGACGATTACATTCAAGTCTGGTCCTCTCGCTCAGAGCCCTTTCAATTAAGACGCGAACTTGCTATTGACTCCTACGTGCGAAATGACGAAAGGATGAACTCTGTTCTCACTCAATCAGCTCAGTTAACAGATGAAACTCTTAGAGGCATTCGAAGCCAAATTCTTTATAAAGCTCTTATCGACGAAACTGAAGGCAGGCTAGCTTCTGTTGATTCAAAGATGCGTGTCACTGGAGAGCGTGTTTCCGAAGTGCGGGAAGAAATAACCAAAGCAAGAAGTAAACAAAGAGATTACATACAACTGCAAGAAGATACCCGCGCTCGTATACCCACGATAAATGAACAGATTTTGAATATTAGATCAGGTATAAAAACTCTAGAAACCGAAATTGACAATTTAGAGGTCGAAACAAGTCAGCTTGATGGCGAGATCGAAAGATACCGACTTTTGGAGCTAACGAAGCAATGGACAGGACTACCAGGAAACGATATACGTCGGCCAGCTCTAGCAGTAAAAATAGATAATGTTTCAATAGCAAGACCACAAGCTGGAATTAATCAGGCTGATGTTGTCTACGAAGAACTTGTTGAAGCTGGTTTAACTCGTTTAATAGCTATTTTCCAAACCACCGACTCAAGAGTAGTTGGACCTGTGCGTTCAGCTAGAACATCCGATCCCCCTCTTCTTACTGGTTTCGATAGGCCGCTTTTTGCTTACTCTGGTGCCAACCGTGGAACAAGAAAGGTTGTGAGAGAATCGGATCTGACAGATGTTGGCTATGACAACTCGCGTGACAGTTACTGGCGTTCTACTTCGCGTAGAGCACCTCATAACCTATTCACTTCCACAGAAAGACTCTGGGAGTTGCACTCGGATAGAGATGAGATACCAAAACCTCCTTTTACTTTCAGAACCGAAAATGCACCGCTCCATCCGAATGCCAAAGAGGCAACAGGTGTCTTCATAGATTTTGGTCATGCAGAAATAGATTATTCATGGAACGGGTCAGGATGGGAAAGAACTCACAATGGTGAACCGCATGGAGATGGGGATGGAGTACGTGTAGCCCCCACCAATGTAGTTATACAATTCACTTCTTATGGAAAAAGCGCCGCAGACCTAAGGTCACCTGAAGCTATTACTGAAGGAAGTGGTGAGGTATGGGTATTCACTGATGGTCACTTGATCGAAGGGGAATGGAAACGTAAAAAGGATTCAGAACCAGCAGAAATAACTTCTAATGGGATACCCATACGCTTAACTCCTGGTAATACGTGGGTTGCATTGGCTAAATCTGGCACAGCAACTTGGCGTTAATTTATTACTGAGCAAAAAGCAGATCCGAAGGTGCTATACCATCTTCAAGAACTGTAAGACGTCTTGCGCCATCTTCTGTTACTAAAATTGTGTGCTCAAATTGAGCAGTACGTCTCCCATCTCTTGTAACCGCAGTCCAATTATCACTCCACATCTGGGCAGATGGATCCCCAAGTGTCAACATTGGTTCAATCGTAAAAGTCATCCCAGGAAGCATCTCTGTTGAAGCATATGGATCGTAGTAATGCGGGATCTGTAATGAACTATGAAATTCTGTTCCAACCCCATGACCGATGAATTCCCGAACAACCCCCAACGAATTTCTCTTTGCATGTCTTTCAATTGCCCTGCCAATAACATTGACAGGTCTTCCTGGCTTAACTTCTTCTATCCCTAATTCCATAGCTTTTCGTGTGTCTTTAATTAACTGAATATCACGTTCAGGGATTTCCCCTACTGGAAAAGTAACTGAAGTATCTCCGTGGACCCCCTCATGGTAAACAGTGACATCGATATTGACTATGTCACCCTCCTGCAAAGAACGGCTGTCTGGTATCCCATGGCAGATAACTTCATTTACCGATGTGCAAACTGACTTCGGAAAGCCTCTGTAATTAAGCGGACTTGGATACGCATCAAAAGAAAGAATCATCTCATGGACAATTTCGTCGATCTTATCGGTTGTGATACCGGGGCTAACATTCGAACCTGCTTCAAGCAAAACTAGTGCAGCTATCTTTCCGGCTTTTTCCATTCTTTCAATTTCATCGTCATCTCTAACCAATGACGAGATTGATCTGCCAGGGTCACCTGTGAGTGCATAAGGTGGCTTTTTTATATTCGGTGGCACTAACCTAGACGGACTCACGATTCCAGCTTCTACAGGTGGAACTGAAGGAGGCGCTAACGGTCCTGTTTTACGTTTCCTTTTCGACACCAAAAAAGGTTACCTTGATTCGACTACCAGATGAAACGACTCAAACTATCAACAACGCATGCAGGTCTATCCCCGCCCTCTATTTCAACAGTAAGTTGAATGACAGTTTGTACACCATTGTCTATCTCAATTACATCAAGGAGTTCAGCTCCTAAACGAACACTTGATTCCACTGTTACTGGTGCAGGAAACCTTACCCGATCCGTACCATAATTAATTCCCATAGAGATACCCTCCACATGAAAAATTTCAGGTAGAAGATGATTTGTTAGAGAAAGGGTTAAATACCCGTGAGCTATTGTCTTCCCGAAGGGGCCTTCAGCAGCTTTTTTCGGATTGACATGTATCCACTGATCGTCTCCAGTAGCTTCTGCAAATAAATCTATTCGTTTCTGATCAATTTCGATCCAACGGCTGTATCCAAGATGTTCACCTTTCGCTTTTAACAATTCATCTGGAGAACTAAAATTTTTCACTTGCTTCCCTTTTCTAACTGACTTTTACAAACTTATTACCTCGATATGAAAGATGCGAAACTATGGTTTTCTGATAGAAATATTAGAAATAAAAAAAGAAAAAATCTGAATCATGGCTACAACAGGTAAAAAAACTATTCTCGCTGCATTAGTAGCAAACGTTGGAATAGC
>DBFL01000002.1:0-458 GCA_002294285.1 Candidatus Neomicrothrix sp. UBA881 | reverse complement strand
CATTCCAGTGCAGATTCAGCTAACCAGTTACTGTTGCTACTAGGTACGAAAAGGGCGAAACGAAACCCGAACAAAAGACATCCTTTTGGATACGGCCGCGAACGCTACTTTTGGTCTTTTGTGGTGGCTCTCATTTTATTCTCATTGGGATCTCTATTCGCTATTTACGAAGGAATCGAGAAAATTCGCCACCCTCATCCACTTGAAAATGCTAGTTGGGCTATAGGTATTCTAATTTTCGGCATATTCATCGAGTCTTTTTCTTTTCGTACTGCAATAGTTGAGGCTAGAACGATCAAGGGTGGAGCTTCTTGGTCCAAATTTGTTATTCGCTCTAAGCAGCCAGAAATTCCCGTGGTGCTTCTAGAAGATGCAGGAGCACTGTTTGGAATGGTTATTGCTCTTGCAGCAATATCTCTGGTGAAAATTACAGGGGAACCGTTATGGGACGGGATAGG
>DBFL01000035.1 GCA_002294285.1 Candidatus Neomicrothrix sp. UBA881 | reverse complement strand
ATCCCATCCCTCAAAATGGTCTGTCATGTCACCTAGGAAATCTTCGAGTGGCTCGCATTCAGGGTCTGGATTTATGAACACAAAACCAGCCCAAGTACCTACTTGCACTTGGGGAAGATGATAATCAGATCCTCGTGCTTCTAGATGTGGGAAATCCCATGACGCCGGGATGTCTTTCAATTCACCGCCTATCTCCCAGCAATGCCCATGGAAAGGACAACGAATCTCTGAACAGTTGCCGTCGTAGTCTTTCAATCTTCTACCACGATGGAGGCAAGCATTTGGATAAGCTTTGATTTCGTCGGGAGCGGAACGAATAACGATGTAAGACGATCTGGCTATGTCATAGACGTAGTAGTCACCAACATTAGGAATTTCTTCTTCACGACAGGTGTATTGCCAAACGCGACTCCAAAGTTTCTCAACTTCAATGTCATGCCACTCACGTGTCGTGTAACGAGTGACGGGTATGTCTTCATCTCCTAAGAAGCGAGGCGATTCGAGACGTAGAACATCTGGGACATCATGAGTATCAGTATCAAGAAGTTCCTGATAGCTGACACCAGGAGACCTAGCTTCCCCCGGAGAAAGAATTTCACTCATAGTTATCTACCTTTAGATGTTTAGTGTGGAACAGTTATTGACTGTTCTAACAATTATGTCCATTTTAAAAACCATTTTGAACTCACGACAATTCATTGTCCAACTTTTTCATTGCATCTAGCGGATCGGTTACTTGAATAGTTGACCATCCAACCTCTTGAGCTGCAAACAGGTTTGGCTCGAAATCGTCTAGAAATAGTATTCTCTCACCTTTCACCTGTAAGAGTTCCTCTGTTCTCTTATAGATTTCTGTTTCAGGTTTCCGAGTGCCTTCTTCCGAAGAGGCAACCCAAGCGTCGAAGTTCACATCGGCAAGTTCTTTTTTGACCGTCGGATAAAACTCAGTAAAAAGATTGGTTAGTAGAGCGATAGAAAATCCTTTTATCTGAACTTCGATTGCTTTTTCAATCATCGGCTTGATGATTGTATAAGGCTTGGTTAGACCACTCTGTGTATTTGAATAAACGGTTTCAATTTCATCACCGAAAAGTTCTATTGAATATTCATCTGCGTAAGGTTGAAGACCTGCTTGGATTTGCTCCAGAGGTATTTCCCCCCTTTCGGCACAGTGCCAGGGATGGTTTGTGGAAATACCAAGTGGGCCCATTACCACTTCTCGTATCAATTCGACAGATGTTCCAGCACGTTCGGCCAAAGGCACAAATTTGTTCGTTATGGATGTGATCATCACACCGCCGTAGTCAAAAACTACAGCATCAAAGTTTTTACCCAAAAAATCTAGTCTCCTTCGACAGACCAGAATTTGGAACTTGCGATTCTGTCTTCCCCGTAAACAGGGTCGTCTGCATCAATCCTGAATTTTCGTGTATCACTTTTGACCATTCCACTTTGTCCTAGGGCTTTGCGCATGTTGTGGTAATTTTCGTGATCGAAGTGATCATCTAGATTCTCAGCGGTCGTCCATAGTTCGTAGACCTGTATTCGATTCGATACACAGGGGTCAGCAGCAAAGCAATATGCGAGGCATCCAGGTTCGTCGTCACGTGTTGCTTGTTGGAGAGAACGACTTTTATCTAAAGCAATATCACGATGTTCTTCGTCTTCAAAATCGATTGTTCCAGCGATGATTATCATAAATTTTTCCTTGTTGAATAGTAGAAATTAGTACTTATCCCATTTACCGGCTTCACGTAACATGCCTGAACCTGATTTGATGAAACGATTATTACCCCCGGAAGTTGTTTGTCCGCCATCAACTACTAGAACGTGACCATTAACTAGACGAGCATCATCGCTAGCTAGATAAGCGGCTGCAGCAGCTATATCTTCAGGCTGACCTGCAATTCCAAGCATTGATCTGGAAGCCATACCTTCAGCAGTTTCCTCTAATTTTTCGTGATCTCCTGTTGTGACAGTTGCTGTCATAGCGGTAACAGTATTCCCAGGTGCTATAGCATTACTTCTGACACCATGTGCGCTTAATTCTGAGGCTATTGATTTTGCAAGACCAATAACACCGTGTTTAGCAGCTGTATATCCATGGGAACCGAGTCCTCCAAGGATGCCGGCAGTACTACTTGTTGAGATTATCGATCCTGATCCTTGCGGGATCATTACTCTGGCAGCATGTTTACATCCGAGGAATACACCTTTCAACAAGATGGCGATAGTGGTATCCCAGTCTTCAGTAGGAGTATCTGCAATTGGTCCCACTACACCAACAATTCCCGCGTTGTTAAACATGCAATCTAATCGTCCATATTTTTCAA
Source organism: Candidatus Neomicrothrix sp. UBA881 (assembly GCA_002294285.1). GTDB lineage: Bacteria > Actinomycetota > Acidimicrobiia > Acidimicrobiales > MedAcidi-G1 > MedAcidi-G1. Next base: position 9,796 of record DBFL01000035.1, on the reverse strand, counting down.
CTGCAAGATCAACTGCAGCGGCTACCTGTTCTTCCTGTGTTACGTCAGTTTTAATGAAAGTAACAGAATCTCCTAATTCTTCTGATAGTGCTTCACCCAATTCTTCTTGAATATCAGCTGCAATAACGGATGCTCCTTCATTTAGAAATCGGCGTACTGTTCCTTCTCCGATACCACTAGCTGCACCTGTTATTACAGCTACTGTACCTTCAAGTCTTTTATTCATTTAATTTCCGTTCTTTAGGCCTAATTTGGTAGCCAGCTGCCATGTGCACCATAAGGCACTCTTTGTGGGATATGAATGGTAGCCACTGGGTCTGATTCAAAGTCTTGCGCATCAACAATAATGAATTTTGATGAGTCTTTATTTTCATCGTGGACTAAGCACATAATCCAACCCTGATCTTCGTCTGCTTCAGGTCCAGCTGGAGCAAAAACAGGTTCGCCACCCTTTACACCAGAACCGAGTTTGTGTTCAAAACGCTCTCCAGAAGTTAGATCGTATTTATATAGAGACTCTCCATATTCGACAGAATCTTTATTCTCTGGCAATGACATTACATACCCATATCTTGCTGGTAGTCCCACGAGGCGATCATCAACACGACCGAAATCTACTGATTTGTCATCTATTTGCTCTTCACTAACTTTTCCATTTGTTGTATCAATAGTCCATTTCCAAAGTTGTCCTTGAGCTGAATAATCGTCAGCTGAGCTTGCAAACGCTGAGTCGAGACGCGACACGTGAATAATTATGTTCTCTCCTTCTTCGTGTGCATTTACTGGATGGAATACATAGCAAGGATCAATTTCTAACCAGGAAATAGATTCATTGTTTCCATCTCTTTTCATTACTCCAAGACGAGCACCAGCTTCAGGATCGAAACGGAATGGTAGACCACTCTCATCGATAGATTCCAAACTGAAAGTCAATGGAAGATCCATAAAAATGGTGTGATTTCGAGTGATGTTAAAATCGTGCATCATGACAATATTGGGTATTTCTATTCCTTCTGATTGCACCAATTCCCCATCAGCGTTGACACGATGATAATTAAGATATGGGGCTTCAAAATTGAAATAACTGAAGAACATCATTTCGCCCGTTTCGGGGCAAATTTTTGGATGTGCTGTCATGGAAGTCTTCAAACGTCCATCAAAGTCCCAAGGACCTACTGTTTCTAATTCTGAAGTTACTTCGTAAGGGAAATGGCCTTCCTCCAGAGCAAGAATCTTTCCAGCGTGTCTAATGACATGAGTATTTGCGGTACCCATTGTTAGGTCCCCCATGGCCGCCATAGGGTCATCTCCAGCTTCTCCCTTGTAAACACGGGTTTTTACAAATCTGTTTTTATACCAAAGAGCATTTCCAGCATCTAGTGAAATACCGTGCAACATTCCATCGCCGAAAAACCAATGTGGAGACCAACCGCTTGAAGGGTTAGGACCCACACGTAGATATGTGCCACTAAGTTCTTCAGGAATGTTGCCCTCTATCTCTAGCTCTTCGGAAGTGGTCTCTTCTAGCATTGGCATCCAATTTCCGCTTAGGTGCCAAGGTTTTTTCTCAGTTTCTGTTGTTGTCATTGATTTCCCCTTAAAAATTTCTAATACAGATCGTATCGTCAGGCTTTCCCTTATAGCGCATTAGAGTTGTACGATATCTTTGTAAGAAAATTTTTTTCAATAAGTAGCACTACAAGTCTTTTTATTAATGATTGGGGAAGTCAAAATGGCTCAGGTTTCTATACAAGAAGACGTGTTGATCGGCGTTCCAGATGAACCGCGGTTAATCGGAGGAAAATGTCCCGACTGTGGTAATCACGTCTTTCCTATGCAAAAGGATTGTCCAAAGTGTACGGGTAACCAGATAGAAGAAGTGGAGTTATCAACAAGAGGAACTTTATGGACATGGACAGTGCAAGGATTTCCGCCGAAAGCACCTCCTTATATCGGTGAAACCGACCCCTCAAGTTTTGAATCTTACGGAGTTGGTTATGTGGAATTACCAGGTGAAGTTAAAGTTGAAGCTCGATTAACAGAAAGTAATCCGGAACGTCTAGAAGTGGGAATGGAAATGGAACTTACAGTCGTTCCTCTTAAAACAGATGAACAAGGTAATGAGATAGTTACGTTCGCTTTTCGACCAGTGGAAAATAAATAGAATGTATATTGGAATTAGAAGGGAAGATAAAAATGCATGATGTCGCCATTGTTGGAATCGGTATGCACGAATTCGGTCGTCATGACGGAATTTCTGGAATGGATCAGGGCGTAGTAGCTGTTAGGAGAGCTCTGGCTGATGCGAGGTGTGAATGGGAAGACCTAGAGTTTGCTTTCGGAGGCAGTAAGGATGCTGGTTCTCCTGACACGATGGTTTCACGTCTTGGTTTGACAGGTTTGCAATTCATAAATGTTCACAATGGCTGCGCAACTGGCGGGTCTGCGCTTATTTCTGCTTACAACGCAATTCGTTCAGGAACCTTCGATATTGGAATTGCAGTAGGTTTTGACAAACATGAAAGAGGTGCGTTCAGGGTTAGAACCAGAGGGGACAGAATGGAGTGGTACGGAGAGTCTGGAATGGCTCTGACCACTCAGTTTTTTGGAATGAAAATCAACCGGTACATGCATGATTTTGGAATTAGTCAAAATACTTTGGCTAAAGTTTCTGCCAAAGCGTTTCGTAATGGGGCAATCAACCCAATGGCATGGCGTAGGAAACCATTATCAGAAGAAGAAGTCCTTGAGTCAGCGATGCTTTCTTACCCGTTAACTCAATACATGTTTTGCTCACCGGGAGAAGGCGGTGTCGCAATCGTGCTTGTAAGAGCAGATAAAGCCAAAGAATATACAGATAACCCCGTATTTCTAAAGTCATGTGTAGTGAAATCACGTCGTTTCGGAAGTTTTGAGGTCTTTTCACCACATCTAGCAAATGAATTTAGTGTGGGGCCAACAGTTGATGCTTCAAATGCTGCTTTTGAAATGGCAGGGATTGGACCGGAAGATATTGATATTGCTCAATTACAAGACACTGAGAGTGGAGCTGAAGTAATGCATATGGCGGAGAATGGTTTCTGTGAACATGGTGAGCAAGAGTCCATGATTCAAAATGGTGAAACTGAGATAGATGGAAAGTTCCCCGTCAACACCGACGGAGGTTGTTTGGCCAACGGTGAACCTATAGGAGCTTCCGGTTTGAGACAAGTATATGAAAACGTCTTACAGCTCAGAGGAGACGCAGGTGAACGTCAGGTTCCTAATGATCCTCGCACGGCGTATACACATGTTTATGGTGCGCCGGGAATATCCGGTGTGACCATTCTTTCACGCTGAAAATTCCTAACTAGGTTCAGAAGGGCTAAATTTAAGGTGAAGCTCGTTTAGAGACCTGAGAACTAGACCAGGCATATGCGAATAGTCATTTTTGTTTTCATCGAGAGACAAATCTGAGAGTCTGTCTAAAACGACATTTAGAGCTATACGTTGCTCGGTTCTAGATAAGCCTGAACCAGGACAGTGATGCTCTCCCAAAGAGAAAGCCATATGACGTTTTAGATTGTGCCTTTCCAAGTTTACTTCATCTGGATTTTCAAACATTCGTTCATCTCTATTTGCAGCTGCGTATCTTATGTGAATTGTCGAATCTTTAGGAATCGTTACACCATGGAACTCTTCGTCTTGGGTAGTTGTTCGGTACAGACCCTGTGTTGGGGATTCAAGTCTCAGAACCTCCTCAATGAAGGGTTCCACAAGTTCACGATTGTTAAGAACTCTTTCATATAGCCCGTCTTCTCTTAAAAGAATCCAAAGTCCGGAGGTAAGTGCAAAAGTAGTTGTTTCGTTTCCACCTATATACAAATGGTCAATAATTCGAACAATTTCACTATCTGTAAGTGGACGTTCATCACCAAAAGTTCCTTGAGTCAAATGGCTAATTACGTCATCTTTAGGATTTTCTCGTCGTTCGTGAACATGTTTTAGAATGTAATTTTGAAATTCGACACCTTGTTCAGCAACCCAGTTTTCTTTTTCTTCACTTAACGGACCTGAAAACGGTAAAACCCAAGCTTCTGACCATTTCTTTAGTTGTTCTAAATCCTCAACCGGTAATCCCAGAATTGTAGTAATCATTGTTACAGGAAGTGGCAAAGCAAAGGAAGAAAGAAACTCGACTTCACCGTCAGCGCAGAAAGAGTCAATCAAACTGTGAGAAAGATCACTTATTTTTTCTGACCATTTGGCTGAACCTTGTAAATTGAAGTGGGGGTCAACCATATCTCTGTAGAGTTTGTGAACCGGCGGGTTGGTTCCTAGAACTGAACGCTTTTCAAATCCCTTTTTGACATAAATTTCGTGGCTCGACTTATGTCTAGTAGTGCCGTATCCATTTATGAACCGATCGGGATGACGTAATACCTGCATGACATCCTCGTATCTTGTGAGGACAAAAATCTTACTACCGGGAATCTGGTAGCAAGGAAACTCATCTCGTAATTCTTTGTAGGTAGGAAACCAATCTTCTTGGGTTTCCGTATCGAATAAATCAATGTGGTTCGGTGTTGTCATTTTCATCCAGTTAAAAAATAAGGTACAGGTACTTCGAGGATATTGGAAAGAATAACAATATAAAAAGCAGGGAGTTTTTATGGCGACTTTTTTAGCACATATAAAGGTGTATGAGGGTAAAGAAAAAAGGTTTGAAGAAATAGCAAAAGAGCTTTTTTCAGCAACTCATGAAAAAGAGGATGAAGTCGTAAGATATGAATACTGGAGAGGTTCAGAAAGTCAAACTTATTACACGTCAGCATCATTTAAAGACTATTTAGGGTTTCTGAAACATCAAGTTAGCTCTCATCATGAAGAACTAGCTGCGGAACTACGTGAAATAACATCAGAAATCAAAATTGAATGGGTTGATCCCGTTCAAGGTGCATCAGAACTTGTTGAAACTAATCATCAAAATCCTCCGAGTGAATGGGGTGAATTGGCGAATTCATATTCAAACAGATTGTCAGCTCACGCTCAACCTTGGTGGATTGAAAACAGAAATCTATAAATAAGGTATTTTTAGCCGGCTAACTTTCCAGCATCTACAGGAATCGTTGCACCTGTAATCCAGTCAGCTAAATCACTTGCTAAGAACAGTACAACTCTGGCTATATCGTCAGGAACTCCGGCTCTACCCATAAGAGAATTTGATGTAACGGCCGAAATGTCGATACCAGCCTCTTTTAATGGTTCAAGTTGATCTTGAACACCAGGGGTGTCGATTACACCTGGTGCAACAGCAACTACGCGAATTCCTTTGGGTGCAAGTTCAATGGCCAAACTTTTAGTTAGGCCCACGACCGCATGTTTTGATGCCGTATAGGCACTTATCCCGGGTCCTCCCGTCAGACCCTGAGTGGAAGCTAGGTTTATTATCACTCCACCAGAATCCATGTGTAAAGCAGCTTCTCTTGAACCCGCAAAAGTACCCCTGACGTTCACTTCAAGCATTTTGTCCACAAAAGAGTCTTTCGCCTCAATGGCAGGCCCAGTCGTAGGAAAGATGCCTGCATTATTGACCCAGATTTCTAAACTTCCAAAATTTCCTTTACAGGTTTCGGCAACTTCGGCAAGAGACAGCGAGTCAGAGACATCCGCTTTGATTGCAATTACTTTTGCTCCGGTGATTTCTGAAACCTCTTTTGAAGTTTTCTCTGCTTGCTCCAAATCTAGATCAGCCACGACAACTGAAGAACCAGCTTCTGCTAAACGTTTTACAATTCCCGCACCTATGCCACTAGCGCCACCTGTGACAACAGAGCATTTTCCTTTAAGGGAAATAAGCTCTTTGATAGAACGAGAAGTGTGATCTCTGAAGAAACTACCCATATTGACTGATTTCAAGAAGTGAGCAGATCACTAACGCCATGGTCGATATATGCAGCTTGGCAACGTTCAATTACTGCTGTCCAAAGGGAGACCGCTCTCTCACTTGAGAAATCAAGAGTTCCGACAGCAAAAACAGGAATCACCCATCCATACAACATTCCTATCCTGTAGTCTTCGCGAAGCTGATCAAAAGAGTATTCGATACCACCTGAAGTTAAGGCGTTGTGATAAGTGCGCAAAAGGTCATCTTCATTATTTCTACGGTCTTCGATAGAAACATTTTGGGAAATAAAATAGCCAACATCTTCTGCATGTCCATGGCGACTAAAAGTTTGAAAATCTATGATCTTCACTGACCCGTCTGCAGCAAAAAACAAATTGTCCGCTCTGTAGTCCATATGGCTTACTGTTAGAGGCATTTCGGCAAGACGGTCAAGTAACTGATGGACGTTGTCGCCGAATCTGTTAACTAGCTCCTCGTTTTCTGGATCAACCACAGAACCGAAAACTTCCAAAAACCCTGGCAAGGATTGTGCATAAACTTCACGACCAACTTTCATTCCTTCATTGTTAATATCCGGGAGCCAGTCAAAGCTCGCAAGGTTTTTGTTGTTCCAAAAAGTTCTGTGCAGTTCAGCTAAAGCTTCTAAAGCAGATGAGGCGTCGTCAATTGAACATCCATTCAACTGATCGCCTTCTCGCAAATCAGAAAGGTCTTCAAGAAGAAGAAGATAGTCATCCTTTTCTGTGTCAATTGCCGCATAAACACAGTTAGCTGTGATCTCAGGAATCAATGGTTGAATTTGTTCAAAAAAGCGTGCTTCTCTTTCGAATATTCTTGCAGGAGCGAGCATGCTTCTAATTTCGGCAACCTGTGTTGGGATTTTTGAAATCAATGTCTCCTCACGGTCATCGGAAAATTTCAAATGTAAGCGAGCTACTTCACCCATAAAACCGACTCCCTCTTCCATCTCTTCAACAGAAACTTCAAGAACCTGTTGGTTGTCTTCAAGTGCAAGAGCTGTCGTCAACCATTCAGCTGTAATTGAACTTGCAGACTTGGGTATCTCATTGAGATCCATAAAACCTCCTCAAAAATTGCCTACATCAATGGCATCGATTTGAACGGTAGCAGCATAATAGATGTCATAAGAAGTGGGAAAAGTCTGATTCTCCAAAATGTTTGCGAGTGGTTTGTCTCTTATTTGGCATAATGGCATAGGTTTTGGAGGTAAGAATGCCAGAATTTGCTAAAGAATTGGCTCGAAAAAATCCTGAGCAAGTAGCTATACGAGACGATAAGGAATCACTTACTTGGGATGATGTTGACGGTATTCTCAACCGCGCCGTAAACAGGCTCCTTGAAACTGACTTGGGGCCTCAAAGGCGGATTTCCGTATTTGCAGAGAACTCCAATCAAACAGCATTAGCTCATTTGGCAGGCTTGCTGGCTGGAGCTTCTACTGTTCCAGTGAATTTTCATCTAACAGCTGAAGAAGCTGCGTACATTTTGCAGGACAGTGAAACAAGTGTTCTTTTTCTGGGTCCTGAAACCGTGGAAAGGGGATTAGAAGCAGCTCAGATTGCGGGGATTCAGAAAGTCATCGCTTGGAGTGACAAGAAAGAGCCGTATAGCGATTTTGAGATTTGGAACAGTTGGTATGAAGAGGCTTCTAGTGAAGATCCGATTACAAACCTTAAACCTTTGCCTCATTTGCTCTACACATCTGGAACAACTGGTCGCCCAAAAGGCACCGATCTACCTCCGACGATGTTCGCAGGTGGCGGAACTATTGAAGAACACGTAGAAGCTCTTCAAGAAAGTAGGTTCTCAAAATTTGGGAATCACCTGGTAGTGGGCCCTATGTATCACACTGGACCTCTTTCGGGAATGCGTAATTTAGTTGCCGGAGTCCCAGTAGTGGTATTAGGCAGATTTGATGCTGAAAAAACCCTGTCGGCAATTTCTGACTACAAAATCGAAACCTCGGTTATGGTTCCAACTCATTTTGTCCGTCTATTGGATCTCCCTATTGAAGTGCGTGAAAAGTATGATGTTTCATCTCTCAAAATGATTACGCATACAGGAGCGGCTTGCCCTATTGAGATCAAACGATCAATGATCGAGTGGTGGGGTCCGGTATTGTTTGAAGCGTATGGAGCAAGTGAGGTCGGTACAACTTGTAGTATCACTTCAGAAGAGTGGCTAGAGCATCCGGGTTCAGTCGGTAAAGCAAAACCACCATTTGAAGCTCTAATTTTTGACGATGATGGCTTACCATTGGAGCAGGGCATAGAAGGGCGACTTTATTTTCGGGATGAAACCGGACGGGGAGTTATTTATCACAATGACCCTGAAAAGTCTGCAGAAGCACACTTAGAACCTGGAGTTTTCACTTTAGGTGAAATCGGATATCTGGATGAAGACGGTTACGTATATATAACTGACAGATTTTCCGACATGATAGTTTCTGGTGGTGTGAATATTTATCCTGCCGAATCTGAGCAGGTGTTAATAACACATCAAAATGTTCTAGATGTTGCTTGCATAGGTGTTCCAGACAGTGAAATGGGAGAAAGGCTTTTAGCGCTTGTGATCAGAGATGATTCTGATACTTCTCTGACGGAAAGCGAACTTCTTGATTATTGTCGCGAAAATCTCACTCATTACAAATGCCCAAAGAAGATTGAATTTGTGGATGACTTAGGGAGGACGACAATGGGGAAGATAAACAAACGAAAACTTCGTGCTCCATACTGGGAAAATTTTCAGAAGTAACTTAAACAGCTGACAGGGAGAAAAAATGGGTGAATCAGTTTTGTTGTTAGATGATCCAGAAAAAGGTGTCAGACGATTAACAATGAATCGTCCTAAAAAACACAATGCATTAAATGATGATTTGCGTTTAGCTATTTTCGATGCTTTGAGAGAAGCTGATTCTGACAGTGAAGTGTCCGTGATAGTGATACGAGGTAGTGGTCCGTCATTTTGCTCAGGTTATGATCTGTCATCAGCAAATAATCCAGTTGAGAGATCTTCAGCAACTACTGACGGTTGGTGGTCCAGACATGTTGTGTCTAATTGGTTTGAAATGTGGGATATGTCTAAACCTATTGTCGGACAAGTTCATGGGTATTGTTTAGCAGGCGGTTCGGAATTGGCCGCTGCTTGTGATCTTCTATATGTCGCTGAGGATGCTCAAATCGGTTATCCCCCTGTTCGATTGATGTCACCTCCAGATATGCAGTGGCAGACATGGTATTTGGGTTTCAGAAAGGCAATGGAGGCACTTTTGACAGGCGATGCTATAACAGGAATAGAAGCTGTAACTTCTGGTTTTGCCAATAAAGCTTTCCCCGTAAGCCAACTTGATGAAGCAGTTATTGAGATCGCAGGCAGAATTGCAAAAATACCATCCGATCTACTGGCTTTAAATAAACGTTCGGTGCACCGTGCAATGGAAGCAATGGGAGTTAGAGAAGGAATTAGAGCTACCGCTGAAATACAGGCATTGGGGTTCCACCAGAAATCATCAAAAGAGTACATGAAACGTTTCAAAGAAGGTGATGTTTCAAAAGTGCTCAGTGAGAGAGATAAACCATTTGGTGATTACAGGGAGACTGATTCAAAAGAAATGTAATTTTCCAGATAAAAAATAAACATCTTTTTATTTGAAACATTAAAAATGTTGATTTTGCAGGGATTTTTGCGAGAATTTATACTAAGAAAACGTAACATACTGCTGTTTTGCCCTATATTTAAGGGGTTTTTTTGTCGCATTGTTGTAACAATTCCGACATTGACGTTTGTTAGCTGATTCCTTTACACTCAAATTCGCTGAATACGCATCTGTATTCAGTCTTTTGTACACAAATGGAGGGGGCTTCCTTTATGGAAACGCTTATTAGGCGT
>DBFL01000029.1:526-9325 GCA_002294285.1 Candidatus Neomicrothrix sp. UBA881 | reverse complement strand
ATCAGTGTCTTTGTAGTCGACATAATCTATTTTGCCAATTGTCAAAGGGCTTACCTTTGCTCTTCTTACTCGACCATTGTTTTCATCGAATTGAGAATTCTTCATTTCTCTGCGTGCCATTAAAAGGGTTCCTCATCTGAATATGTAGGTGCGTTCTCTGCTGCACTTGAATCGTTGACACTACTGTCTCCGCCGCCATCTCCACCTCTAAACTCATTACGAGTTAAATCAGCTGTGGCCCATTTCAAACTAGGAGCGACGTCATCGGCAACAATTTCTACTTTCGACCTTCGCTCTCCATCTTGGTTTTCCCAAGATCTTTGATCTAAACGTCCATAAACAATGACACGGGAACCCTTACTAATTGATTCAGAAACATTCTCAGCAAGATTCCTCCAACACGTAACATCAAAAAATGACACGACGTCCTCGTCGTTTTGACCTTTTCGATTCCAGGCGACCCCAAAATTAGCTACAGCTGCACCAGCTGGCGTATACCTTAACTCCGGATCACGTGTCACGTTTCCAACAATTGTTACCGTATTATCAAATGCCATATCTACTCCAATTCAAATTGCTCTTTAAGCAGTTGCCCCTTCTAGAAGACCACGTTTTACAGCTTCATCATCTGGTAAACGAATAATTTTATGTCTAACTACTTCACTTCTATCAGCTAAGCGAAGAATACGATCACTCGAATCAATATTTGAAGCCTGGGTAGCTATCTCAAGAACAACATAAAAACCTTCCCACTTATGGTTAATGCGATAACTAAACTTACGTCTACCCCACGGCTCAGTATTTAGAAGATTTACAACCTTGCCATTTTCACTCTCTATTACAGAAGTAACATTGGTCAAATAACCATTGATGGCTTCTTCATCAAGATCGCCATCAAAAATAATCATTAATTCATAAGCCCGCATAACAGGCACTCACCTCCTACGGATCTAAACAAACCCTTTGCTTGTCTAGAGCCCCTTATGGGGCAGGGGAAATATATCTTACCCGATTTAATAACAAATTAAGGTTAACGTCGGTATGTGCGTTGCCAAACAATTTTTCCATAACATAAATATTGCTTGATAGGTGTGACAAAAATTTACATGGCTCCATAAAGGCCAAGTTCTTCTGAAGTTTCCGAGTTTAAACAATATGACTCATTTTCAGAAGGAAAAGAGCCAGATCTTACGTCATCAACAAAATCACCTAATGCGGAAACACCATCGACATGAAATTGAGCATAGTTTCTAACAAACTTTGGCATAATTTTCTTTTCAAAACCTAATAAATCATGAAAAACTAATACTTGACCATCGCAATCGGGTCCAGCTCCAATACCAATTGTTGGGATGTCAACTGAATTCGTAACCATTGAGGCTACTTGTGAAGGTACACCTTCAAGCACAAGTGAAAAACAACCAGCATGTTGCAGAGCTTTAGCAGCTGAAACTAAATCTAAAGCTCCTTCTGTGTCTCTGGCCTGAACTTTAAACCCACCCATTGCATTTATTGACTGCGGAGTTAGGCCTATGTGACCCATTACAGGAATTTCGGCAGAAATGAGTGCTTCGATCATTGGAATTCGCCTTCGTCCACCCTCTAGCTTTATTGCATTTGCACCTGCTCTAATTAGTTTGGCCGCATTTTTAACTGTCTCTTCAATTGAAATGTGGTAACTAAGCCAAGGTAAATCTGCAACAATTAGCGCTGAAGGTTTAGTTCGTGAAACAGCGGCAGTGTGATGAGCAATATCATCAACTGTTACTTGAAGCGTGTCATCATAACCAAGAACAACCATAGCCAAGGAATCACCAACAAGAATCATGTCAACGCCGGCCTCATCAACCATGCGCGCTCCAGGTGCATCATAAGCAGTAACCATTACTAAACGTTTAGAACCAGTAGCACTTTTATGCTGTCGTATATCAGGAACAGTTGATCTAGACACCTTAGTTTTCTCCTTTCAGTCCAGCGCTTTGAGCTGCCGGCTGAGTTTTAATAATACCAAAATTTACAAACTAAAAACTTTAGCTTGGATAATTTTGAGCTCCTCCCAAAGAAGCGATCTTCACTAAATGATTCCAACCACATGAAGAGCAAACTTCAATTACATAAGCAGATAACTTGGTTTTTCTTGAATTAAGTCTTTTAAGTTCTCCCTTTGAAGAAACACAACGTCCATGGGCAGGTAATCTTGGTCCAAAAACATAGGCAACGTAAGAAATTTGGCTTATTTCACAAATAGGACAATTTTCATCTATGGGAGCCCCACAATGGATTGCATTTCTCTTAAGCATAGGTTGGGCATCACATACAGTTTCCATATCAATTTTCCCCTGCTTCCAAAGGTCAACAACCAATTGCCTTGCCAATCGAAATTCAACATCAGCCGCACTTTCAACTAAAATCAAATCTGATCTTTCAAGACGATTTTGTTGCTTGAAATTTGAAAACCGTTCAATCCGTGCTGGAGACATCAATACACACTCATCATTTACTTAACCCATAAACCTATTGAAAAAATTATTCTTTCCATTCTTGCAAAACGCGGCTTTTAGCCTCTTCAGGCGCGATTGGTCCTTCTTTAAGCCTTATTTCCTTCAACCAAAATAAAACTTGACCAACTACGGGTCCAGGACTTAAATCAAGTAAATCCATAACTTCTAGCGCGGATAAAGGAGATTCAAAAGAAGTCAAATCTTCAGTTGAATTCAAATCATGTAATGAATGCAGAAAATCCGAATCATTAAAATCCAAAGCCTCCAGAAGTCTGACCGAATCCTGAATACTCCAATCACTAATATCCATTATCCTTCGGATCTCTTCATTGCTCCAATTATTAGAATTTGGGCCCTCAGAAATCTTTTTCAAAAATTCTGCAATGTTTTCTATCTTTCTTATTTCATCTCTAGACATCCTTAAATCTTTTAGAGATTTTGAAATATCTGTTTTTGAAATCCCGTATAAGAAAACAGAAAGTCTCATCACAGGGTCATTAGGTGTCAATAATTCAAATGTTTTATCTAAATTTTTTATATTTAAAGAAGTCTCAAAAGGGAAAATTCGACTCAATAGATCTATTTGTTCTAAAAACTCAAAGCCTTTTCTTGGATTCTTCAAAGAAAGAAGTTTTAACAACTCTTCTCTTATTCTCTCTGGAGAAACAATCGAAATCCTTCCAACCAACTCTTTAGCTGTGTCAACTATTTCTTTTACAGGTGTCAATTCATAACTAGCAATAAACCTCGCTGCTCTTAGCATCCTCAAAGGATCATCATTAAATGATTCATATGGGGCTATCGGAGTTCTCAAAACACGGTCTTCTAAATCAGATTTTCCGTTAAAAGGGTCCAAAAAATTACCACTATCCACTGCAATAGCCATTGCATTTACTGTGAAATCTCTTCTACTCAAATCATCTTCTATATCCAAAGAAAAAGTAACTGAAGGTTTTCTTGAATCACTCACATAAGACTCAGACCTGTGAGTAGTTATTTCCATTCTTAAATCTTTAAATTTTAAACCAATTGTTCCAAATCTCTCACCCTGCAACCAGACTGCATCAGCTAAAGGTTCAACCAAGTGTCTAATTTGATCGGGTGTAGCATCAGTTGTTAGATCTAAATCAGGACTTGACATTTTTTCATTAATCAGTGCGTCTCTAACGACTCCTCCAACTAAAAAAAGTTTGTAATTTGCTTCAACAAATCTTTCAGTAATAGGGGTAATCAAACTTCTCAAATAGTCAAAATTTCCAATCATGGAGCTACTCCATGCAAACGAGCAACTCGCCTTACTGTTTCCAAGCCAGGTCCAGCTCCAGTTGATGATTCTAAACGTAAATCAGATCCCATTATCGATGCAAAAGAAACAGTCACGGAATCAGCCAATGCCTGAAAGTCATAGCCGCCTTCTAAAAAGAATATGCATCTACCTTTTGGCGCCATGTTAAATATTTGTGTTAGCAAATCACCGAAATCACCCGAAGTTAGTCCCATGTCGGTAAGTGGATCTGATCTGTGAGCATCAAAACCGGCAGATACCAGTATCCAATCTGGTTCAAAATTGTCAATACAAGGAGAAACAATTTCATCTAGAGCAGCTCTGTATGTACCACCTGTTGAAGCCGGTGGAAGAGGAACATTGACATTAAAACCCTTGCCATCTGATTCCCCAATCTCACCTTCTGCTCCAGTGCCTGGATATAAAGGCCATTGATGAATTGAAATCATCAAAACACGGGAGTCGGAATAAAAAATATCTTGGGTGCCATTTCCGTGATGAGCGTCTATATCAATTACAGCAACTTTCTCACCATTTTCAATTAGAGATGCAGCAGTGATAGCAATATTATTCACCAAACAAAAACCCATTGAACGGTTCGATGTTGCATGATGTCCTGGGGGGCGGACAGCACAAAATGCTGCTTCTGCTTTGGTTTCAATTAACGCATCAATAGCCGTAAGACCAGATCCTGCAGCTAGTAGGGCAGCGTCCCATGAACCCTTACTAAGTGAAGTATCAGGATCCATTCTTCCCCCTCCTTCTGCATTCAGAGATTCCAAAGCTTGAATGTGCTCAATTGGATGACATCTTAAAAGTTCCGATTGTGTGGCAATACGAGGTGCAATGCGAATTAAATCATCATCTAAATTAATTCTGTCCAACCCTCGCCATACCGCTTCCAAACGCGCAGGACACTCAGGATGTTTTTTCCCGGGAGTGTGATCGAGAAAACGTTCGTCCGTCAAAAATAACAAAGACACTTAAAGATCGTAGTTCGTAGTTCTATAAATTCATAAACTTACAACAAGTCTTAAGAAATATTCACTTACTAAATCGCTCTGAAAGCCATATTCTGTAGGTATTAAGAAAAATAAACCCTTTTCTCCAGTAAATGTCATAAGTCGACACATGCGTTTGTCAATTTTTATATCAACTGTTTTTATTTTCTTTTTAACCTCACCTGCAATTGCACAAAACGAAACAGAGCAAGAAACTGACAAAATAAAACCTGTTTCCATCTCATTTATTTCAGAAATTACTGCTCATCCGCCACTTCAATACGATGGAACTAGTGAAATTGACAAGCAAGCAATCAGAACTATCTCAAATTTAGTAGAAGCGCTCAATAACAATCCAGAAATAAATTTGACCGTCAGTTTGCCTCCTGCAACTCTTTCCAGCCTTTCTCATTCAAAAATTAAAGAAAATGAGAACTTACTGTTAGAGCTTAAAAATCTGGCAAAAAAACAATTACACATTATTTCTTCACCTTTTGTAACAAGTGATCCTGAATCATGGAGATTGATAAATTCCTTTGAAAACTACAACGACTTATTAAAAAGAGGCGACCTTCAAATAACTAACCAACTTCAAATACAACCGGATCGATCATTTGCATTTATTTCAAAAAGTGCAGTTATTGAGACTTTAGAAGTCTTAAGCAAACTCGGCATCAAGAACTTTATTACAGAAAACTCTCACATCGACCCAAAACCTAATAACGAAACAAATCCTCTGATTAATTTAAAAAATCAAAAAGGAGAAAAATTCGACGTTCTTTTTTCCGATAGCAAAATTAATTCCTATCTGGATGGTATTAAAAACAATTCGACAGACGTGGAAGATTTAGTTACAAATCTTTCTTCACTTTTGATGAACAAATCTGTTGAAGAAAAAAATGTCATAGTGAAAATTCCGTTTAACGTGTCTGCAGAAAATTTAAACAAAATTTTCGAATCTTTTACTACTATTTCCAATTTAAGAATAAAACCACTTCCCTCTTTAGTTGAAAATCTAAATCAAGAAAACCTGTCAGATAACAACGAATATTTTCTATGGAATAATTCATCAAAGGACTTGTCTGAAATAGGCCCAGCTCAGAACCTTGCAAAGGCCGCAATCGACGCTTATTCAGAGGTGATAGGTTCACCACATCCAAATACTTCTTTTTTATACGAACTTCTTGCTACAACCTCTGCTGCTGAACTCGTAGAAGAACAAATATCTTCCTATTACAAAACAATTTACGAAGAAATTGTCAAAATAATTGACAGTTTTACAAGCCCTAAAAACCAAAATGTCAGACTTACAAGTAGAAAAGCAGAATTGCCATTTACTCTTATAAATAATCTGACACATGAAGCTAATGTCTCGCTGATACTTCAAAGTGACGGTCGTATTAGTTTTCCAGAAGGTCAAACATTCGAAGTTAAGTTAAATCCAGGTACCAACAAAATAAAAATACCTGTAAGTTCACGTACATCTGGAAATTCACAAATCCGCATAGGAGTCAGGTCACCAGACAAAAATCACTTATTACAATTAGATTCAAATTCACTGTCAATAACCACAACTCGCTTATCAGGTGTAGGAATATTACTTTTTGTTGGAGCTGTTTTTTTTCTTGCATTCTGGTGGTTGCGTTCGCGGCGACTACGCTCCATCAATAAGTAGGAGGTTTTATGAAAATCCAAATAGTTACAGATAGTGCAAGCGACCTTTCAGATGAAGAAGCGTCAAGCTTAGGAATTAAAATAGTCCCACTAAGCATTAGGTTTGGTGAAGAAGAATTAATTGATCGTATTGAACTAAGCGCTGATGAGTTCTACGAAAGAATGAACAACAGTACTGACGTTCCTCAAACAGCAGCCCCTTCTCCAGGTGCATTTAAAAAAGCTTTTGAAGATTGCTTTACAAACGGAGCAGAAACAGTTATCTGTATAAATATTTCTGGCGAACTTTCTGCAACAATTCAAGCAGCAGAAGCAGGTGCACGCGAACTGCCTGAAAAAGACATAAGAATTTTCGACAGTAAATCTGTAACTGGAGGGTTGGGTACAATGGTTTTAGAAGCTGCAAAAGCTTCACAAAACGATTCTTCGGTCGACGAAATCTTTAACCTTTTAGAAAATTTACGTTCAAAAACTAGGGTTTACGCAGCTATAGATACTTTAGAAAACCTTAAAAAAGGTGGAAGGATTGGTAATGCTCAAGCCCTTCTCGGAAGCATGCTTTCAATCAAACCACTAATAGATGTAAGTACTGGAATTGTTGAAGAAGCCGGAAGGCAAAGAACTAGAAAAAAGTCTCTCTTGTGGCTAAGCAACAAATTAGCTGAGTTTGAAGGAAATATAGAAAATCTAGTAGTTATGCATGCTCGCGCCGAAGATCTTGATGAGTTTCTAAACATGTTTGGAACCCAAGTAGATAAATCAAATATGCGAGTCACTGCTCTTGGTCCAGTTGTTGCAAGCCATGGAGGACCAGGAGTGATAGGCATTTGCTTTACCTTAAAAAACTAAAAATAGTCAAATGAAAATAAACCAAAGCGAAGAAGAAAAAAATTGGGCCTATTCGCTCACAAATAAGTTTATTGAAACAGTTTCACGGTTTAGATCATTTACAACTGAACCAATTATTTCATCCTCAAAATGGGTAATTTATGGATTATCAATGTTTCTCTGTGTGCTTACAGCCATAGTCCTATTTTGCGTTGCTGTTTTTAAAATTGTGGATCAATCGATACCTGGTGGATCTTGGATAGCCTTTTTTTCTCTTGGTTTATTTTCTTTTGCTTTAGGAGTTCTAATACTGAGAAAAGCAAAAACCGACATACATTAGTAAATACCAAACAGGAAAATAGATGTCCAACAGTCACAGCAAAATACTCATCATAGGTTCTGGGCCTGCAGGTTTAACTGCTGCAATCTATACAGCGCGAGCAGATTTAAATCCTTTAGTTATAGAAGGCGAACCATCATCTACTGGAGACCAACCCGGTGGACAATTAATGCTTACTACTGAGGTAGAAAATTTTCCTGGTTTTCCGGATGGCATTTTAGGACCACAATTGATGGCTGAAATGAAAGCGCAAGCAGAAAAATTTGGATCTGTTTTTCTTACCAGAAAAGTAACGAAAGTTGACTTGTCACAAAAACCATTCAAAGTTTGGATTGGAGACCCAACCGAAGCATCACCAAGCTACACCGCTGACGCGCTGATAATTTCAACTGGTGCCCAATCGGTGATGCTCGAAGTTGAAGGCGAGAAAAGACTTCTAGGACACGGACTTTCTACATGCGCAACTTGTGATGGCTTCTTTTTTAAAGATAAAAAAATCGCAGTTGTAGGTGGGGGTGATTCTGCGGTTGAAGAAGCAACTTTTTTAACAAAATTTGCTTCTGAAGTAACAATAATCCATAGAAGAGATGAACTAAGAGCCTCAAAAATTATGCAAAAGAGAGCCTTCGATAACCCCAAAATAAATTTCCTCTGGGATACAGAAGTTACAGAAATACTTGGTGAAAATTCAGTAGAGGGTGTGAAAATCAGAAATACAAAAACCCTCGAGGAAACGACACTGAATATAGAAGGAATTTTTATTGCTATCGGTCACACCCCAAATACATTACTTTTCAAAGATGAGCTTTTAATTGACGATTTGGGATACATAAAAACAGATCCAGATAACACGAAAACAAATGTTGAAGGTGTTTTTGCATGTGGTGATGTTCAAGATCACAAATATAGACAAGCGATCACGGCGGCCGGATCAGGTTGTATGGCTGCAATCGATGCAGAACATTGGTTAGAAGCAAATCAAAACTAAGTAAAAAACAGAAAAATTTTAAAGGTGTTCTGCATCAAGCAACTATAAGGTGTAAAAATTCTTAAGACCGAATTACCTTGGAGAAAACAATGAGTGAGTCAATCACAAATCTTTCAGCAGAAACCTTTGAAAATGAAATCAATTCAGCAGACAAACCCGTACTTGTAGATTTTTGGGCTGAG
>DBFL01000029.1:0-221 GCA_002294285.1 Candidatus Neomicrothrix sp. UBA881 | reverse complement strand
GATTTTTGGGCTGAGTGGTGTGGTCCATGCAAAATGATCGCGCCAATATTAGAAGAAATTGCTGATGAAAAAGAAGGGATTATAAAAATCGCAAAAGTTGATGTAGACAGCTCACCTGAATTAGCTCAAAAATTTGAAATCATGAGTATCCCCACTCTCATTGTCTTTAATAATGGAGAGCCTGCAAAACGCTTAGTTGGTGCACAAGGAAAGCATCAACT
>DBFL01000092.1:14414-15389 GCA_002294285.1 Candidatus Neomicrothrix sp. UBA881 | reverse complement strand
CCTGCACCTAGGCCCAATTCAACTCTGCCATTACTCATCTGATCAATTTGAGAAACGCTGATTGCAAATGAACCAAGATGGCGAAAAGTTATAGGGGTAACTAAAGTTCCTAGTCGTAAATTTTTTGTGTCGCGTGTCAAACCGGCGAGTGTGGTCCACGCGTCGGTCGGACCAGGCAGGCCATCTGAATCACCCATTTTTAAGTAGTGATCGGAAGTAAAAAATCCGTTGAAACCAAGCTCTTCTGCATGAACAGCTAAAGATCTAAGCCGCTCATAGGTGGTTCCCTGTTGTGGTTCTACAAAAATTCTGAAATCCATATCTCTAACCATATGACCTTTCATAAGTAATAGAAAAATTTCAGAGATTTGATCTTTCTTATATTTGTTGATTTACTGGTCTTACATTTAGAGAGATGTCAAGTAGGCATCCAGCAACCTGGGCGGACACCCAAGGTGCTAAAACTTCTGTTAGATGTGGCTGTTAATAGGCAACAAAGTGTTCAGAGTAAGCACTGCTGGCGTGTCCCTCAGAAATTACGGAAGGGTGGAAATGATTTTTTTACTGGAAGAAGAAATAGACGATTTCAATACTTTTAAATCTTGGTTTACTGGTGAGGCTATTCCTCAGATTGAAGCTGTTGGAGGTAAATGTCTTGTTATGGGAGTAGATGCCGAGAACGAAAATATTCTGCACTTAGTAATGGAGACACCTTCGGTCGAGGTGGTTCAAGGTTTTATGGGTTCTGAAGAATTTACAGAAGCGAGAAAAAGTGCTGGCGTTCATGTAGATACCACGAAGATAACTTTTCTGACTGAATAGAATTACCAGTACATGAGATAAGAGTGCTTCTTCAAGTGTGAAGAAAAGTTGAATCAAACCTTTAACTACAAATATTTGCTACTTTCTAAACATGGAAGCAAATTTAGAAGAAGAAGTTTTAATCTCGGCATTAAATGAAATCCTCGAATCTGA
>DBFL01000092.1:13677-14093 GCA_002294285.1 Candidatus Neomicrothrix sp. UBA881 | reverse complement strand
TTGTCTGGTGTTGTTCGGTACACGCACTATTCACTAATGATTTCGGGGCCTCATAGAATTCCATTAGTAGAGTTTATGAAAGCTCAAGCTGCCGAATCCCTGTCTCACGCCCAAGAAGTTGGCGAAATTTTAACTGGCTTTGGTGGGCATCCTTCAACAAAGATTGCCACCGTTGAAGAAACTTTCGAGCATGGAATTGAAAAGATCCTTCAAGAAAGTGTGGATCATGAAAACAATGCGATTGAGTTGTACAAAAATCTGCTTGACCTTGTAGAAGGCCACTCAGTCTTCTTGGAAGAATTCGCACGGACGATGATTTCCGCTGAAGAGCAGCATCAACTTGAACTTAAAAAAATGCTTCGTGATTTCGCTTAGTATTGAGAAATTTTTTTAATCAATTATTTAACTTTCATTCA
>DBFL01000092.1:9898-13308 GCA_002294285.1 Candidatus Neomicrothrix sp. UBA881 | reverse complement strand
GCCGCCTTCAGGTAAAGGCACATATCCGTCTTTAATAGAAGGTCCATTTATCTCGTCATAATGAATTTGATGGTACGGATATGAAATCCATGCTCCTCGATTCAACTTGGCAGGCATAGTGCTTCCTAGAGCAACACCCGCAGCAGTAACAATGTCACCGCCCCAGGCGTCATCAGAACTCATGGGGATTTTGTTGTCTATACATACATTTCGCACCATCTGCATTTCGGTTAGACCTCCGACACGTGAAATTTTCATACCAAATCCGTCTGCAAGTCCTGATGAAATCATTTTCGATATCGTGTAAAAGTCAGACGCGCTTTCATCGACAATTAACGGGTGTAAAAGATGAGGTTTAATCCTATAAAGTGCTTCTTCTGTAGCACAAGGCTGCTCAAGCGACATCGACACAGAGGAGCATGCCTGAGAAACCTCTATTGCTTCCTCTTCACTCCAGCCACAATTAGCATCAACATCTAAAGTTGCTCCAGCAGCTATAACACGAGACACTGCAAGGATGCATTCGATGTCAAGTTCGATTGACCTTCCTCCTGCTTTTAGTTGAATGCGGTTTATTCCAGATTTCTGTAAATTCTGAGTTTCTCGTGCAGCAGTTTCTGGATCTCCTATGCCAACTACATGATAAGTTGTCACTCTTTTCGTTTTAGCGCCTCCCAATAAATCAGAAATAGCAGCAGCGCGCGTTTTTCCAAGGAGGTCCCAGCAGGCAATATCGATAGCTGCTTTGCTTTCAGATTCTGCTTTTAATGCTTCATCCATTGAGTTTTGTATGAAAGACAGGTTTGTTGGGTCTGCACCTATGAGTGCAGAAGCAAGAATTTTCAAAGAGGAGCGTATCTTTTCATTACTCGAAAGTTGAGCTTGAGGTGTGGCCATACAAGCCTCCCCATATCCTCGTACTCCTTTTGAGTCGATTATTTCAACTATTGTGGATTCTGGGGTTGTGACCTGTGAACTTGACATGTTGTACACGGTTGAAGCTGGCAAGGGAAATTTATATACACGTATTTCTTTAATTCTGCTTTCCATTACACTCTCCCTGCCTGACGAAGGCAGCTTTAGATGAAGATGACGTTGTCATTTTATGAAAGCTCGTAGTGTAAATTCATAATTGGGTTTAGTATCAAAAAAACTTTTAGAAAAGGATAAATGTGAACGACACTCATTATGTGAATTTAACTAGTAACGGCCCCCCAGAAACCGTACTACCTCCTGAGAACGAAAATTCTATTCATGCCTTAAATGACGCCTTAAAAGAAACCTCTGATTCAAGTCGTCGCGAAGCCATTTCAGAAGTAGCGGCTAGGTGGCCCAAAAATTTACTAGTTTGGGCTTATCTCGGTGATCTAGGTAGAGATGCAATCGAATCTTATGCTGCATACCGTGTTGGGTACCATCGTGGCTTAGATCGACTTAGGCAAAGCGGATGGAAAGGTTCAGGTTTAGTCCTTTGGAGTCGAGATGAAAATCTCGGATTTCTTCGCTCACTTGAGGGTTTGGCTAGAACAGCAAAGGCAATTGGTGAAACCGACGAAGCTGAACGATGCAGTCTTTTCTTGAAGCAATTGGACCCAAGCTATAAAGATAACTAACAGTTATTCAATTCCTGATGCTAAAAGGGCTTTAGCGTCAACCCACTCAAGTGTAAGAATGTGTGTTGCAAGCAAATTTACTTTAGGTGCAACTCCAGCTTCGTATGCTTCTTGCCAGCGTGAGGCACAAAGACACCAACTATCGCCATCCTTAAGCCCGGGAAAACCATTGCGAGGCGTCGAAAGGTCATTTCCCGCATTTTTTGAGAATTCTAGAAATTCGTCGGTAACTATTGCGCAAACCGTATGCACTCCAAAATCATCTGCACCTGTATTGCAGCAGCCGTCTCTGTAAAAGCCTGTTAGAGGATCGAGACTGCAATCTATAAGTTCGGAACCCAAAACATTAATAGGCATTAAATTTCCTCCAGAAAGACTATTTATAATCGGAAACTAGCGGACTTTTTCTTCTTTAAAACATCGGGTAAAAATAAAGCATGTTTGATTATCAAAACAGAATGAAACCAAGAGAGGCACTGGAAGTCTCACCTTTTAACACTGGCACCTTTGAATGGAGAATGAATACGAGGAGTATAGATGAAAACAGTTGGTTGCAAGTCGACGCAGCGCGAGAAGATGACTTGCTACTTAAACGCAGCGCCCCCCAAGGCCTACACCTTGCCGGTTCAGAAGAATCGAGTCAAAAACTTCTAAACCTAGTGACAAATTGGCTTGAGAATCGAGGAGTTCCATCCATAAATAATGCTGACGTAATGCACCCAATAGATCGATGTGGTCAACTGACACAAGAAGATGTTTGTTTAATGGAACAAATCGATGGTTTATGGGTTTTTACTGCAGGAAGTGTAAGTTTTCCAACACGATGGGATCCGAGGCTGAAACTAGGTTTACCTCTGGATCAAATACATGACCCAGTGCCAAGATACGAAGCTGATTTACGCCCGCGTCCAGCAAATTTTATGAATCGAATGCCTAAAGACAAAATTGTTTCTCGCACCGGTTGGACTTTAACCTCCAGTGACTCATTACGATTAATGCCTTATTACCGGATTGAAAAATGTGCACCAGATGAGATTATTCTGAGAATTGAACGCCAAACATTGAGAAGAATCCCAGAATCAGAAGCTATTGCCTTCACGATAAGGATCCATCGCTGGCCACTAGAAATAATCGGAAAAGATACCGACCTCTCGAATGATCTTATAAGGGCTTTAGAAATGATTCCCGATGAAGTAAGTGAGTACAAGAAAGAAACAGTCGCCCTTTCGAAGAGTGCACAACAGTATTTGTTAGAGGTGCTGTGAACTAACGATTATTAAATGATTTTACGAAAGGTCAAATTTATTCTCTCTGCTACTTTTGTGGCGGTTTTTGGAACTGCATGTAACCAATATTTCTGAGTGGGTGGTTTCATGATCAGTAAATCCCCGTGGTTGAGATAAATCGAAAAGATCTCTGATGATTTTTCTTTAGAGCGCAACTGAAATTTTCGTGACCCTCCAAAACTTAATGAGCATAAGGTGGGGGAGTCTCCAAGTTCAGGCTCATCATCTGAATGCCATGAGACACCATCATTTCCGTCTCTATAACGGTTTATTAGAACCGAATTGAAATTTTCACAAAAAGCACTGTTCAACTCATCACGAATTTCTATCAAAAAAGGAAGCCAAGGTTTAGCTTTATGTTCTATGCCTGAATATTTGTAGATAAGTCCCTTTTCTCCATACCAGGCAGTATCACGAGGCTCTAAATGTTTCTTTCCATAAACAACGATTTGATTTCGTGACCAATTCACATTTTGCAGTAGTGACAAATACTCATCAGCTTTAATTTGTG
>DBFL01000092.1:3457-9536 GCA_002294285.1 Candidatus Neomicrothrix sp. UBA881 | reverse complement strand
AAACAAACTTTCTTGCATCAACAAAGAATAATCTGAATTGGCTTAGAGGTTAAACCTCCTAAATCAGTTCTTAAATATTTACTGATAGAGATTTGAAGTGGTAATTTTTGATCAATGAAAATCGACTCTTTTAGTAAAGAAGATGGCTTCTATCCAGGCGCCTTCGATGTGCCACCTTTGTTCAAGTCGCCTCCACAGCCACTGCAAATGCTCAAATGGTTTCTTTTCCGCTTCATGTGGTACCAGTCCCTTTTGTGGATAGGAATTTCAGTAGTTTGCTATCATTTCTTCACTCCACAAATCACCGACTTTCGCAACTTCGATTTCTCCGCCCTTATTTATCTTTGGTTGCGCAATGCAACAGTGATGCTACTAATCGTTGGATTCCAGCACTTTTATTTGTATACGCATCGTGGGCAGGGAAAAGATTACAAATATGACACTCGTTGGATGGCAAGAAAGAAGAGATCATTTACTTTCAATGATCAAACCAAAGACAATATGTTTTGGAGTTTATTCAGTGGATGCGGTGTGGCAGCTCTTTACGAAGCATTGATGTTCTATTTGTACGCAAATGAAAAAATACCCACCGTCAGCTCTCTGCCACTGACTGCCATAACTACAGTTGCTCTATTTTGGATAACTGGAGTTCATTTTTATGCTAATCACCGTTTACTTCATGTAAGGCCCTTATATGACTTCGCCCACTCGCTTCACCATAGGAATGTAAATACTGGCCCTTGGAGTGGAATTTCAATGCATCCTTTCGAACATGTTCTTTACTTTTCTTTACCATTGATCTTTATTTTTCTTCCAGCGTCGCCTTTTCTTACAACGTTCAGCATGATTTATTTGATGCTGTCACCGTCTCCGTCTCACTCAGGATTCCATAGATTCAAATTTGGGCAAAAAGAAGTTGCTGCCGCTGACTATTTCCACTATCTGCATCACCGATATTTTGACTGCAACTATGGAATGCTCTTATTGCCCATTGATAAATGGTTAGGAACTTTCCACAATGGCAGTTATGAAGATCACCAGAAAATTATCGAAAAGCGTTTGGATAAATCTGGAGACAGGAAATGATGAAAATAAAAGCTGCAGTCCTTAGAGAGCTAAACAATGAGCTCTCAGTTGAAGAGCTAAATCTCGACGGTCCGAAAGAAAATGAAGTCCTAGTTAAAATCGACGCATTCGGTATCTGTCACAGTGATTATCACGTAGTAACTGGTCTTGCCCAACAAGAATTACCAGTAGTTCTTGGGCACGAAGGGGCAGGAACAGTTATAGAAGTTGGTCAGGGAGTGAGAGACTTAGACGTTGGTCAAAGTGTTCTTTTGAACTGGTTTCCATATTGTCAAAAATGTCATGCGTGTATAGCTGGCAATACAAATCACTGTAAAACATATATGGGAATGCTCGGCCAGGGAAAAATGTTAGATGGCACAACACGGCTGACCGATTCTAAAGGAAATTCAGTTTTTCAACTGTCTGGTCTAGCATGTTGGTCATCCCACGTAGTGGTTCCCGACATCATCTGTACAAAAATGCCAAAAGAGACTCCACCCGAAGTAGCAGCTTTAATTGGTTGTGCTGTAACCACAGGTGTTGGCGCGGTGTTGAATCAGGCATCTGTCCATAAAGGATCATCAGTTCTTGTTTATGGAGCAGGAGGAGTCGGTCTTTCAATAATAATGGGTGCTGTTTCAGCTGGTGCTGATCAGATTATCGCAGTGGATAGATCGGTTGAAAAAGAAGAAATGGCCTTTTCCCTTGGGGCGACACACTTCATACAAGCAGATAAGGACACCTTGCAAAATGTTAAAGATTTAACCGATGGGTTGGGCGTTGATTACGCTTTTGATGCAGTCGGAAGTCCGGAGATTGCTGAAATGTTATTGCCTTCTCTTAGGGAAAGAGGCATGGGAATATTAGTGGGTGTGCCACCGACTGGTTCAAAAATTCAAATTGATGCCACTGATCTTTTCAGACAAGAAAAGATCATGACTGGAACCATTTATGGCAGTGCCGATACTGCTGTTGATTTTGAACGATTTGCACAGATGTACCTATCAGGAGAATTACCAATAGATAGGTTGATTTCAAAAAAATACAGCATCGATCAAATAAATGAAGCGTGCCAAGCAATGCTCGAAGGACAAATTGCTCGTGGGGTAGTTACTTTCCCTTAGCGACAGAAGAGGTGTTATGACTAAATTTACTGATGCTCTTCACGAAATAATCGATACCGATTTATATCCGATACATAATTTAAACAGTCAACTAAGACAAGAGCTTATTAGAAGCGTCCATTCTGAGCTTGCAAAAACGGGTTGTGCGAGAATCTCTAACTTCATAAGAGGTCAAGTTGTTCAAGAAATGGCAAGAGAAGCATCCGAATTACACAATCTTGCCTTTTGGCCAACTGAAGATCAGAATCCATATGCTTCGCCTCCAGAGCCTTCATTTCCGGTAGATCATCCGAGAAATCATTTCACACTTCGGACAAACGGGTTCATAGGAGCAGATTTACTGAATCAAGACTCACATCTAACTCGAATGTATGAACTTGACGTACTAACTCATTTTGTCTGGGATGCACTACAAACGGAAAAACCTCTATATCGCTACGCTGATCCAATTGCAAGAAACCCATATTCAGTAATGGAGCCTGGGCAGACTTTTCCGTGGCATTTTGATGGAAACGAATTTAGCATTTCGATACTTGTGCAAAAAGCGGAAAAAGGGGGAATATTTCAATACGTTCCCAACATCAGGAGCCCAGGTGAAGAGAATTATGATCGCGTGAAGGCAGTTCTTGAAGGTGACACCTCTCACCTTTTCTCGTTAGATTTGGAACCAGGAGATCTTCAAATATTCAAAGGCCGTTACTCAATGCACCGTGTCACAAAAGTAGAAGGTTCAAATAATCGCTACATAGGTATACCTTCATACACTCATGATCCATACAGAATGAATAGACCGCATCATTCTCTCACTTATTACGGTAGGAGCACTCGATTGCATGAGGAAAGAGAATTAATACAAGTAGATGGACTGACTGACTGAAGCAACCCTTTATCTCGCTTGAACTGACAGGTCTTTACAGGAATGAGTTTGTTCACTCAGTCTAATTCATTGGCTAATCATCAATTTGAGATTCAATAGCTCCTTTTCTCTTTAGCCAATTAGCAAACCAGTAAGTAAGTTTCGGTAGACCATCGCAGGAGTCCAGCATCATTCTTAGTGAATCTAATTCACTTTCAGTCGCTGAGAGATTCCATCGAGCTTTAATTTCGATCCATGAATAAGCATACTGACACCAATGATCACTGTTAGGTGGACGCCATTCTTCAGGCCCTT
Source organism: Candidatus Neomicrothrix sp. UBA881 (assembly GCA_002294285.1). Taxonomy (GTDB): domain Bacteria; phylum Actinomycetota; class Acidimicrobiia; order Acidimicrobiales; family MedAcidi-G1; genus MedAcidi-G1. The sequence goes on along the minus strand of DBFL01000092.1, from coordinate 6,173 downwards.
TCGCTCCTTTCGATCTATTAACAGAGGAACTCACTGCGATTAAGTGCTGAGGGTCATTTAAATCGTTGTAAAAATTGATTTTTGTTTCAATAGGCCAGTTGGCAGCTCCTGAAATGTGTGCATTAGCGAGAGGCACCATATGATCAATGTCTAATTCAGAGGGGTCAAGAAAGACAGAACCAGAAAAATAGTCATACCACTCACCAGAAATGACTTTGCAACCGCGATCATCGAAAACGACTTGTGTGTTCGATTCTTGTGCCAAAACTTCATTACGGGTGTTTATACAGTCAGCATTTTCATCAACCCAATTGGAGCCCCACTCCTCACGAATATATGGAACTCCAAGAATTGGTTCCGCGATACGAAGTTCCTCTAGCAACTGATCTCGCCAATTGGTACTCAATTGAGATGAACCTTGCTCCGTAAAGAGAAAATCGGGTTCATCTTCGCTGTAATCAATTTTTGAATAATCAAATGCGACTGTGGTAGCAGTAATAGACGGCTCAGGGATACTTGTTGGGTTTTCTATGTTAATTTCTTGTGAGTATTCAGTTTCAACTGAATGAGTATCGTTTGAGCAGGACTCAAGAATTAGTATCGAAATAAGAAACAAAAAGAATTTAAACATGCGCATTCTTGAGAAATTAAAGTTCGAAAACCTGAATCACATTAAGGTTTTTAAACTGGACATCACCAAAGTTGCTCGTATCCTCTTCGGAAGCTTTTTTCGTCACTTCTAGTTCATTGTTGATCATCGCATCTTCGTAGGAGTCAAACTCTATTATTTGCAAAAGTTTTCCTGGGTTGTCACGATCTTCACAAACTGTTGCACGCCTAACAGTTGTTTCAGAACCAGCAATCTCCACGTAGTTGTTAATTGCGGCTATTGCTTCCTCGGAAGTTCCGGTAAATTCCATTACTTGAAAAAATTTCATAAAGTCTCCTTTTTTTTCGAGTTTATTATTCAAATAGACGTTTTGGAGAAACGAGTTCAACACCTTTTTCATCATGTGGAGAAAAATATCCAAGAATTGGATTAACAAGTGAGTAGCCCATTAGTTCTCTCAGTTCTGGAGAGAACTCTTTTGCGATTTGGGGTGGACAGGAAAGGTATTGATTCTCTTCTTGTCGTAGCCACGAAAGACAATAGTGAAGCAGAACTCCAAGTCGAGTCTCGGATTCGGTCGTGTTGGAGCCGCCTCCATGCATAACTGATCCGCCATAAAGTAGCACCGAACCGGCTTTCATTTCTGCATAGAAAATCTCATCCTCTGAAGGAACTCTGTCTTTGTCCCAAGATTGTGATCCAGGCGCGATAGCCGTGGCGCCATTTTCCTTTGTGAAATCTGTAATTGCCCATATAGTGCTGAATTGTGTTTCTATCTTTCGATTTATATAACCGCCCCAGACCCCTCTATCTCTGTGAAGCAACTGAGTGCTTTCTGAGGGAGCAATTTCAATTGCTTGGGTGAAATGAAGTTGATATCCGTCAGCAAAGTCTTTTAGATATTCTGCGCATAAGTCGTTTATCAAAGGATGTAATGCCAAATCTCTACAAGTGGGTGAGCGCGCCATGAGAGCGCCAATACGTTTTGTAGAGGTGCCAGCGAAATCACTAACTCCTTGAGGGCAAGCATCTAAATAAGGTTTGAGTTCGCTAGCAATTTTGGAAGTTGTTGACTTGGGCAGAAGGGAGTCTAAGATTACTGCTCCGTCAGTCTTTAAGGCTTGAAGAATGCTTTCATTCGATTCACTGGCGTTCATATGTTGAATCAAAAATAAACCAATCTCTATAGGTAGCGATGCATCACCAAAGGCAGCTGCATTCAACAACTGATTCTAGTGCTTTCCAGCGAAATGGAGTTAATTCGGACAGAGCGCCACATCCTGTGCATTGGAGGACATAACCAGCATCTGTTTCAAATAGTTGAACAGGATTCTCACCGGTGGAAAGTCTTTCTGATTTTTCGCGTGTCTTTTTCTCTTTTGATATTTCTGGAAAAATAGGAGTTTCAAATTCTAAATATGGCGGAGTGATGGTCACGACGGGTGGGTCAGCCCAGACTTCATCATGTCTTTCAGTGTGTTGCTCCCAAGGAAGATAACTGAGCCAGGCATATTCCTCAACTGAATCAATGCCGTCGGGCATTTCATCAACGCTTCGAAGAGGACCAATTTTTCTGATATCAGGTAGAGTTTTCGGCCCTGTGTATGCGAGAAATGACGTCAACTTTTCGTATTCATCTAAATCAAACACTTTAGAACTCTCGCTAATACTTTCAATTTCCTCCATGAAGCCATCACGCTCTTTAGCTGTGGGGTCTTCAAGGGTGTCTCGAGAGAATAGAATCACAAATCTCGCACCGCTCCCAAGTTCTTTTCGACGGAGAATACGCCCCATCCGCTGTATCATTTGACGCCGTGTGCGGCTAGCACTTATAACGACCCCTAGATTCGCATCCGGAACGTCTATGCCCTCGTCCAAAACTCGAGGTGCTGCGATTACATCCAGAGTTCCATCCCTAAGAGAAGTAAGAAGCTTTTCTCGCTCATTTCTGCCAGTAGCACCTGTGATCAAATCAATTTTTAGTAATGGATCAAGTCTGGTGATCGCATTATTAGCAGCGCTGACAGTTTGCGTGAAAAGAATTGTTCCATTCGATGCCTGCATAACAGGTGCGAACCTATTTAAGACTTCATACTTGGTTGAACT
>DBFL01000092.1:0-3084 GCA_002294285.1 Candidatus Neomicrothrix sp. UBA881 | reverse complement strand
CCATTCGGGCCGGCGTCTTTTTCGGCTAAGTAAGCTACTGCTGAAAGAAACGCGCTGTACGGGTTTTGTGGCATATCCTCAATTTCTCGAAGTGTTTGTCGCGCAGTGATTAAAGTAGCCTCCGTTTCTTCGTACTCACTGCGTTCTTCTTTCGATAGAGGAACAGCGACAAAAGCGACGCGAGGTTGTGCACACACACCATCTTCTATGGCTTTCATAAAATCGTAGCGGTAACAGACACCTCCAAAGTAGGGGATAAGGGTTTTATCCACGGCGTCATCTGATCTTTCAAGCGTTGCAGTTAGTCCAAGGCGTTCTTCGTATTCGTGAAGTAGTGATTTTCTTAAAACACCACCACCGAATCCATGACATTCATCAGCTACTATGAGCCCGGACATATCATCTGGGGGAAGAGGTTTTTTAGCACTGGCAGAATGTCTAGTAGTCACGAGTACATCACAATCGTCAGATCGATCACTGAAATTGTCTCCTAAGCGACCAATCCGACTATTAGGTAGTGACTCCACGAGACGCTTTGTCCACTGCTCCATAAGAACTCGGCTGGGAACAACAACGAGAACAAAAAGTCCTCTTCTCCTTGCGTCCTTTATTGCGGCTATTGCAACGTTGGTTTTGCCAGAACCCGTTACGGCCTCAATAATCCCACTTCGACCGCACCTTAACCATGATGAGAGTGCTTCGAGTTGCCATGCGTATAAATAATCGTTCAATTTTCGTCCACTATTTTTGAACATCTAAACATAGTCGAAAGATTCTAAATATAGAACACCTTGTGATATTTGACACTTTGAGTTAAAATGACTTCAACATTAAGAGAGGCGCTTTTGCGCCCGGCAACCTGGGAGGACACCCAAGGTGCCTGCTTGCATAGCAAGGATGCGGTTCCGATGGAACAACAAAGTGTCCGAGTCGATGACTCGTAGGTTTGGATTCCTCCCATAAGGAGAATCATGAATACTTACGAAGGATTTGAGACACTTCAAATACACGCAGGTCAAGAGCCTGATAGCGAAACGGGTAGTCGGGCTGCGCCCATATACCAGACAACCTCTTACGTTTTCAGAGATTCTGAACACGCAGCTAACCTTTTTGCTCTATCAGAGGTAGGAAACATATATACGAGAATTATGAATCCAACTCAGATGGTCTTAGAAGCGCGACTACAAGCACTTGAAAAAGGTACAGAAACTGCAATAGGTATACCAGGAGCACTCGCTACATCATCTGGACAAGCTGCTGAAACGCTTGCAATATTGAATCTTGCAGAGGCTGGCGACCATATTGTCGCTTCTTCCTCCTTATATGGTGGCACTTATAACCTTTTGCACTACACCCTTCCAAAGATGGGAATCACAACAACTTTTGTAAACGACCCAGATGATCTTTCTGAATGGGAAGCGGCAATAAAACCAGAAACTAAGGCTTTTTACGGAGAGTCAATCGGAAATCCTAAAAACGACTTTCTGAATATTTCTGAAATAGCCGAACTCGCACATGGCAATGGAATTCCTTTAATTGTTGACAACACAGTCGCAACTCCATACCTGATAAATCCAATCTCATTAGGTGCAGATGTAGTTGTTCATTCAATGACAAAGTTCATCGGAGGACATGGGAATTCAATCGGCGGAATCATAGTCGATGGAGGAAAATTCGATTACGGGGAAAGCTCTCGCTTCAAAAATTTTGTAGATCCAGACCCGAGTTATCACGGTCTCGAATATTGGCCTGCCCTTGGACATGGTTCTTACATAATTAAGGCACGAGTCCAATTGCTTAGGGATCTGGGATCTTCAGTAACCCCACAAAATGCATTTAATTTCCTACAAGGACTTGAGACGCTGAGTATACGAATGGAGCGACATTTCGAAAATGCAATAAAAGTAGCAGAATTCCTATCAAAGCATGATCAGGTTGAAAGAGTTCAATTTGCAGGCCTTAGTGATAGTCCCTGGCACGAAAGAGCAAAAACCTACGGAAATGGTAAGGGCTACGGCTCGGTGCCAGCATTCATAATAAAAGGCGGCGCCAAAGCAGGAGAGAAGTTTGTCAATTCACTTCAATTACACAGTCATGTGGCCAATATAGGAGACGTTCGGAGTTTGGTAATTCACCCTGCTTCAACAACACACTCGCAACTTACCGAAGAAGAACAAAAATCAACTGGAGTGGAGTCTGGATTAGTGAGATTATCTGTCGGTTTGGAAACTATTGACGACATAATTGACGACCTTGAGTACGGGTTTTCTTGTGTAAAGAACATTTAAGAAAGCGTTAAACTGCTTATATGAGTAGTGAAAAGCTCGATTTAGCTGAGGTAAAAAAAGAAGTTTGCGAGTATATCGACTCGATTGCTCCCGATCTTGTGGAAATATCTCATGCGATTCACAGTAAACCTGAACTCGGCTATGAAGAACACTTCGCTCATAACTGTTTAACAGAGGCATTATTGCAAAAGGGCCTTGAAGTTGAAAAAGGTGCCTATGAATTAGAAACAGCTTTTGAAGCTAAAGCAGGCTCTTCTGGACCGGTTATTGCTTTATTGTGCGAATATGACGCTTTGCCAGGAATAGGTCACGCTTGTGGTCACAATATAATCGCAGCTGCCGGTATAGGTGCTGGGTTGGCTTCTTCACGACACGCCGAGACTCTAAACGGGCAACTACGAATATTAGGTACCCCAGCGGAAGAAGGTGGGGGAGGAAAAGTTCGGATGCTCAATAGCGGTGCGTTTGATTCGGTTGACGCTGCATTGATGATCCATCCTGCGGACGCAGATCTACCAAACATCAGTAGTCTCGCAGTTCAACAACTGCGCGCTACCTATACAGGTAAAGCTGCTCATGCTGCTGCCGCTCCCGAAAAAGGAATCAATGCTCTCGATGGTGCCGTGCTTGGATATGTCGGCGTTGCCGCACTAAGACAGCACATTTCACCTGATGAGCGACTACATGGAATTTTTATTGATGGCGGACAAAAGGCAAATATAGTTCCGGAGCGAGCAGAAAGCGTGTGGTACGCCCGTTCCTCCACAGTTGATCGCCTAGAGGTACTTAAGGACCG
>DBFL01000037.1:6911-7808 GCA_002294285.1 Candidatus Neomicrothrix sp. UBA881 | reverse complement strand
GTTTGCAGTCGAATACCATAGAAAGTTACGTTCGAAACGTATGACATCTTCTGTTTTAGATGGAATTCCTGGATTGGGCGAAAGAAGAAAGAGTCGTTTATTGAATGAATTCGGTGATATTTCTAATATCAAAAATCTCAAACTGGATGAATTGAAAGGCCTTTCCTGGCTGCCGGAAAAAGTTGCAATAGAAATTACTGAAAGATTAAGAATCGACTAGCCGATTGCAATAGAGGCCATTGAAAAAATGGCCGCCCCAACTCCAAAAATCTGAGATTTGGTCATTTTTTCACTTATCAGAAAATGCGCAATAAGAACGGTAATTGCAGGATAAAGAGCGCTTAATAAAGAGGTGATACTTAGCATTCCTCGATTAACTGCGAATAGAAAACAGGTACTTGCAGTAACATTGGCCAAACCTGATCCTAAAACATATGGAATTGCCGTTTTTGAAGGTTTTTGTGAATTTCGCGTTAATCGCAAAATGAACAAGAGTATAAAAAGTGGAAAAACTCTACTGCCGACCGAAGCCCATGGCTCTGTATCTTTCGATGTATTTTCAATTACAACGAAGAACCCACCAAAGCCTAACCCGGCCAAAATCCCTTCTTTTAGACCATTAAGTGAACCAGTGAAAGTTTGAAGAGTTACACCGGAAGTAAGAGCTATAGAAACCAAACCAACGACAACAGCAACAATATGAAGAAATGAAAGATTGTCTCCGGAGAATACCCCCCACACAACGGGAACAAGAGCGCTAACCACACCGGAAGCAGGGATCACTGTCACATAGGTGGCTTTTTGCATGCCGGCATATAGAAAACCTGCCCCTCCGATTCCAAAAAGTCCAGCAAATCCGCCAATTAGAAAATCTTTAAGAGTGAAGCTGTCGGCTAC
>DBFL01000037.1:2843-6524 GCA_002294285.1 Candidatus Neomicrothrix sp. UBA881 | reverse complement strand
GCTGCTCTCCGGGATGCTTGTCCGGCACAGAAGCCACCAACTCCCCAAAAGATACTTGAAAGAAATGCTAAGAAAATACCCACCTTCGGAGCATAAAGCGAGTTGAGCAATTCCACTCCAAATGTGAGACGATCGAATAGTGGATCAAATGGAAAATCCTTGGAATACGAACGCAGAGTGGTGGCAGGAAAACTTCAGCAACGGTAAAAACAAGGAGTATTCCGAGCAGCTTTTGCCACTGATTGTCGAATTGATGAATGGGTGCAAAAAGATAATCGATATAGGAGCTGGTGAAGGTCAAACTCTAAGGGCCCTAAATTCGATCGATACTTGTGCAGTTGGTATCGATATTTCAAAAAAACAGATTGCAAGGGGAAAGAAATTATCTTCAAGTGCGCTTTTCACAAGGTCAGCCGCTGAGGAACTGCCATTTAACGATTCAAGTTTTGATGGAGCAATAGCTTGTTTAGTTCTTGAACACGTTGAACTTGAGATGTGTGTTCGTGAAGCAGCAAGAGTTTTGAAGAAATCAGGAAGGTTTGTTATTGCTATAAATCACCCGATGATTATGTCCACCGGAAGTATGTGGGTTGAAGACTGGAGCAGTGAACCACCAGAGAAGTATTGGAGAATTGGTACATATTTATGTGAAGAAATAAGCGAAGAAAATTTCGGTAACGGAGTGTCAATTCCATTTACTCATAGACCTTTAAACCGCTACGTGAATACCTTATCTGAGTGTGGATTTTCGATTACCAGAATGATTGAGCCTGAACCGTATCTAGAGCTTGATGAAGATTTATCATGGAAAGTTGAGATGTCTTCTATACCACGCCTTCTTTTGCTTCTTTGCGAGAGGACCTCTGGAAGCTCTTAAATGATGGCGGTAGTATTGTTAGATGGGAGAATTACTAGTGATAGCTGGTTTATCTGGTGCCGGCAGATCACATTTCGCTAGCAATTTAGAAGATCTCGGCTGGTTCGTTATTGACAGACTTCCGGCTGAAATAATGAGAAGAGTCTCGGAATTAGCTAGTGCTACTGAATCAAACTGGAACCGCGTAGCATTCGTTGCTAAGGCGGATTCAACTGAAGGTGAAACCCTCGCTGCAGTCAATGAACTCAGGGGCATGGAGGACAATCTTTCTCTCGTTTTCCTGGATTGCTCTACCGAAACACTGGTTCGCCGATACAAAGACAGCAGGCGTCCACACCCGCTTTCTAGCTTTCCGAAAATTGAAGATGCTATTGAGGCAGAACGAAATATGCTCGCTTCAACTAGAGCGGAAGCGGACCTGATTCTAGACACCTCTGATTTAAGTGTCCATGATCTGCGTGAAGCTGTCACTCGCCTATATGCAAAAGAGGGGGACCGTGCTATGCAAATTTCTGTGTCCTCTTTCGGATTCAAACATGGTGTTCCGCGAGATGCTGATATACAGCTTGACTGCAGATTTTTACCTAACCCTTATTGGGTCGAAGAACTCAGAGACAAAGATGGATTAAACAGAGAAGTGCAAGAGTTTGTTCTCAAACAGGAGAATGTTGAAAACTTTCTAACCGATCTTTTTTCTTTACTTAACTATCTAATTCCAGCTTACGAGAACGAAGGTAAGTCATATTTGTCAGTAGCGTTCGGATGCACTGGTGGAAAACATAGGTCTGTTGCAATAGCTGAAGAGCTTTCTCAAATGTTGAAGAGGAATGAAATAGACGTTTCAACATTCCACCGTGACGTGAACAGATAAATCAATTAAAAGCACCATATTATGTCGTACATGAGGTAGTAATAATTGGTGTCTATACGTAAGGAGTGTTAAATGCCTATAAGGGTTGGCATAAATGGGTTTGGTCGGATTGGTAGAAATTTCTATCGTGCCGTAGCAAAACAAAATGCTGATATTGAAATAGTTGCAGTGAATGATCTGGGTGATACAGAGACTATGGCGCATTTACTTAAATACGACTCTGTTCTTGGGAATCTTCCGAATGAAATAACTTCAGTGGAAAACGGAATAAGCATTGATGGTCAGATCCTGAAGGTGTTGTCAGAACGAAGTCCTGGCGACTTACCGTGGGGTGATTTGGGTGTTGATGTTGTTATTGAATCGACAGGTATTTTTACTGACAGGGACAAGGCTGCAATGCATCTAGATGGGGGTGCTCCGCTTGTAATCGTGTCAGCTCCAGCTAATAATGCGGACGCTACTTTTGTTGTCGGAGTTAATGACTCGGATTTTGATAAGGAGAATCATTCGGTGATCTCGAATGCGAGTTGTACAACGAACTGCTTTGTTCCAATGGTTCAAGTTCTTGATGATGCTTTTGGGGTAGAAAAAGGTTTGATGACAACTGTGCATGCGTATACGGGTGATCAGTCACTAGTAGATGGGCCCCATAGTGATTTGCGGAGGGCTCGTGCTTCAGCGATAAATATAATCCCGACTTCTACAGGTGCTGCGCGTGCTACAGGTTTAGTTTTGCAGGCGATGAACGGAAAGTTGGATGGCATTTCTCTTCGCGTGCCTATTCCTGATGGGTCTATTACTGATTTCACTGCGGTTTTAGCTCAAAGTCCTAGCGTAGAGGAAATAAATGCTGCTTTTAAAGGTGCTTCGGAATCCGGAGCTTTGTCTGGTGTTCTAGATTTTAGCGATAGACCTCTTGTCAGCTCAGATATTGTTGGCAATCCTGCTAGTTGTGTGTTTGATTCTGGATTAACAATGACAATGGACAATCTCGTAAAAGTTAGCGGATGGTATGACAATGAATGGGGTTACTCGAATCGGTTAGTTGACCTCGTTTCTATAACGAGTTCGTAGTTTGAAGTAAACGAATGCTTGACTCGCATCTTCCTACTCTCGAGGAGTTGGAAGTAAAACTCGGTGGAATCAACGGGAAAAGGATAATAGTTAGAGCAGATCTAAACGTTCCACTGTCTGACGGTAAAATCGACGACGATTTGAGAATCCGTGAAAGTGGAGCAACGTTGAATTGGCTTTGTGATAGAGGAGCTTCAGTTGTTGTCTGTAGTCATTTGGGAAGACCCGCTTCGGATAATGACCAGGAGTTTTCGATGAAACCAGTTCGAGAAAGACTCTTGGAGAATTTTCCTAATGTTGAGGTGTTGGAAAATCTTAGATTTAACAATGGTGAGCAAAAGAATGGCGAAGACTTTGTTAACTATTTGATTTCAGGGGCAGGAGGGGACCCGTTCGATGCTTATGTTAACGATGCATTTGGGGCATCACATAGAGAGCATGCTTCGATAATGGGACCACCTATGCACTTGCCTTCGGCAGCAGGTTTTCTTCTGTTGAAAGAAGTGCGGATGGTTGAGAAAATTTTGAATAATCCTAAACGACCGTTTGTGATTGTTTTGGGCGGGTCGAAGGTTAGTGACAAGTTGTCTTTAATTGAGAAGATGTCTGATGTTGCCGATGAGATGCTAATTGGTGGCGGAATGTGTTTCACATTTTTATCCGCGCAAGGCGTATCAGTTGGGGATTCTCTTTTGGAAAGTGAGATGTTAGATGTGTGTGTTGATTTATTGAATTCTGATATTTCGATTCGCCTGCCTTTGGATTTCACAGCGATGGGCTCAGATGGGCAGATCGGAAACCCTGATATTGAAACACAGGTGCGTCAGTATGGTTCATCAATCCCTGAGAGCTGGATGGG
>DBFL01000037.1:2164-2445 GCA_002294285.1 Candidatus Neomicrothrix sp. UBA881 | reverse complement strand
TTCGAAGATCCTCGTTTTGCTGCAGGTACCAAAACCATTGCACAGGCCATGAGCGAGACATCTGCTTTTACTTTTGTCGGCGGTGGTGATTCGGCTTCTGCGGTTAATAAATTTGGATTGTCGGATTCAATTAACCATGTTTCTACGGGTGGGGGAGCAACTTTGGAGCTGATAGAAAAAGGTGACCTTCCAGGATTAAAAGTACTTCGCGAAAGCAGAATTGAGAGTTAAGGTACCGTTGTGAGAAAACCTTTAATAAGCGCTAATTGGAAAATGAACCA
>DBFL01000037.1:827-1797 GCA_002294285.1 Candidatus Neomicrothrix sp. UBA881 | reverse complement strand
TCGGACTACGAGAATGTAGATGTCTCAGTGCATCCGCCTTTTACTGATTTGCGTTCACTGCAAACACTTATTGAGGCAGACGATATTCCAATTTCTCTTGGAGCTCAACACTGCCACTGGGAAGAAAAAGGTGCTCTTACAGGTGAAGTTTCTACTGAAATGCTTGCGAAATTGAATGTTTCTTTTGTCATTGTTGGTCATTCAGAGCGTCGGCATGTCTTTGGGGAAACGAATGAGGATGTTAATAGGAAACTGCATGCAATTATTTCTAAGGAAATGACACCGATTCTTTGCGTGGGGGAAACTTTGGAGCAAAGAGAAAGTGGAGAAACAGCTAATGTAGTCGAATCGCAACTCAAGGCAGGGCTAGATGGTGTTGCTTTAAAAAACGTAGCTTCAATGGTCATTGCATATGAACCGGTGTGGGCTATTGGAACTGGGAAAAATGCAACTCCTGAGGATGCGCAAGAAGTTTGCAACTCGATTAGATCATGGATTACTGAAAATTGGAAAGCAGCTGGGGAAGAGGTTCGAATTCAGTATGGAGGGTCTGTTAAAGGGGTTAATGCACCAGATTTAATGAAACAATCTGACATAGATGGTCTTTTGGTTGGTGGTGCTTCTTTAGACCCTGATGAGTTTTCGAGAATTATTAAGTATCGACTTGTTGATTAGTATTAGCATCACTGCAAAATTGGTATCCTGAAAGTCTGATGTTTGTATTAATAGCTGTACTGCAAGTTATATCCGGACTGGGTTTGATATTCCTTGTCCTCCTTCATAGCGGAAAAGGTGGTGGCCTCTCTGACATGTTTGGTGGTGGTATTGGGTCGCAAACTGCTGGATCAACGGTAGTTGAACAAAATTTAGATCGAATTACCGTTGTAACTGGCCTTGTTTTTGCTTTTACAACAATCAGCCTTGGTCTTCTGTACTAAGTGATTTTGTCGGAGTGGCGGAATTGGCAGAC
>DBFL01000037.1:0-470 GCA_002294285.1 Candidatus Neomicrothrix sp. UBA881 | reverse complement strand
TTCAAGTCCCCCCTCCGACACGATTTATCCCATTGAAGGAGGACCACCATCGTGCATTTCTACCTCTTCGCGAGCAAGGGTTAAGTTAATTGTTAGCTACTAATCAAGCTTCTCTTTAAGTAATTCAATTTCTGTCAAGTCGCCAGATTGAATGTAATAGTTCTCTGCATCCAATGGCATTTTTCCGTTTAGCAAGCTACTTTTTTTAACGATCTGTCTATTAATAATGATCTCTCGGAATTCTTTTCTTTCAATAAAACCAGGAATGTCATATGTGAGATTGTCAGAGTTTATTCTTATCAAAATAAAGAAATCATAAATACAGTCCTTTGTTCCAAGGTTTGGTACATATTCAGCATCATCATTCCAGTCGCCTGACTCTAATAACAGTAAATTTCCAAAGTGTTTTGTAGATTTGACGTTTAGTTTCTTATTCCCGGCAATGAAATCGAAAGAATCCCATTTGCCTT
>DBFL01000043.1:24225-48373 GCA_002294285.1 Candidatus Neomicrothrix sp. UBA881 | reverse complement strand
TTGGGATCCGATAAAGAGATTTACGGTTAGGTGTAAAGGTGCGGGTTTTAGCCGCCCCAGATAAATTTCGTGGCTCTTTAACCGCAGTAGAAGCTGCTAATGCTATTGAAACAGCAGTTAAAAAATGTGGGGGTATTTCCATCAATGCCCCTATGGCGGATGGCGGTGAAGGGACCTTGCAGGTTCTTGGAGGACCCAATCGCATGACAACTGTTACGGGCCCTTTAGGCAAACCTATTCAAGCAGAATGGCGTTTATCCAAAAAGACAGCAGTAATTGAAATGGCCCTCGCTTCAGGTCTTTCAGTAGCGGGCGGGCCTGAAATAAATAAGCCATTAGAAGCTACTACAAAAGGAACAGGAGAATTAATACGTTGTGCAATGGAACAGGGAGCGAAAAGAATAATCGTTGGTCTTGGAGGATCTGCTACTACTGATGGAGGGTTAGGAGCGTTAAGAGCCATGGGGCCGCTTTCTCGCTATAAAGGAGTTGAACTTATAGCAGTTTGTGATGTTCAAACCAATTTTCTAGATGCAGCTAATCATTTTGGCGTTCAAAAAGGAGCTACAAAAGGAGAGTTAAAGTTCCTTAATCAACGTTTACAGCGAATAACGCAGGTTTATGAAGATGAATTTGGTGTTTCAGTAATAGATATTCCGAAAACTGGAGCAGCCGGGGGGCTTGCAGGCGGATTATTAGTTGCTGGAGCTGAACTAGTAGAAGGATTTGATTTCATAGCTCAGGAGATCCGTCTTGATGAACTGATGATTGACTCAGACTTAGTGATCACAGGTGAAGGTTTTCTCGATAGCACATCATTTGATGGGAAAGTTATTTCGGGGATCTGTCGTTATGCAGATACGTTTTCTGTCCCGGTTTTTGTAATTGCAGGAGATATTAGTCCTGAAATAGTCGGAAAAGTCGAAGGTGTGTCTTTGGTGGAAGCTTTCGGCAAAGAGCGTGCTTTCTCAGAAACAGAGCTTTGTATCGAAAGAACTGTTATTGAACATATGGATTCATTATCCCGATAACAGTTTTATTCTAAAAAATGTAAAAAACTTTCTTTTATAAGCGTTTTGAACGAAAAAAGGTTGGTTTTTCACTCTTCTCGTGGTTGGATTAGCAGTCTAAGTAGAAGAGTGCCGAACATTTTCAACACTAAATCTGCTTGAATTCTTTGATGAAAGGCTTTCTTAATGGCTAAGAATATTGTTTTTGACGAACAAGCTCGTAGAGGGCTTGAAAAAGGTATGAACCAGCTAGCAGATGCTGTGCGTGTCACCTTGGGACCCAAAGGACGTAATGTTGTTCTGGATAAAAAATGGGGTGCTCCAACTATCACAAATGACGGTGTGTCTATCGCAAAAGAGATAGACCTGGAGGATCCATATGAACGAATCGGCGCGGAGTTAGTTAAGGAAGTTGCAAAAAAGACTGATGATGTAGCTGGAGACGGTACCACAACAGCAACAGTACTTGCCTGGTCTATGGTCGGTGAAGGTCTAAGGAATGTCGCTGCTGGAGCCAACCCTATGTCCTTGAAGCGAGGTATAGAGGTAGCTGTTGAAGCTGCTGTTGAAGCTATCCTCTCAGAATCTGTTGACGTTTCTAGTGATAAAGAACAAATCGCAAATGTGGCGGCAATTTCAGCTGCTGATGTGGAAATAGGAGAAATGATTTCTGAGGCTATCGATAAAGTCGGTAAAGACGGGGTAATCACAGTCGAAGAAGGTCAGACATTTGGTTTAGAAATGGATCTAGTCGAAGGAATGCGTTTCGACAAAGGTTACATATCCCCTTACTTCGTTACTGATCCAGAAAGAATGGAAGCAGTTCTGGAAGATCCATATTTACTACTTGTAGGTTCTAAAATCTCTGCAGTTAGAGATCTGGTTCCAGCATTAGAAAAAGTGATGCAAGCTGGTCGACCCTTGGTGATTATCGCGGAAGATATAGAAGGCGAAGCTCTTGCCACCTTAGTAGTTAACAAAATTCGAGGAACTTTCACTTCAGTTGCAGTAAAAGCACCTGGCTTTGGTGACAGAAGGAAAGCAATGCTTCAAGATATAGCAATACTTACTGGTGGACAGGTCATCTCTGAGGAAGTAGGCCTAAAAGTTGATTCAGTAACAATTGACATGCTGGGATCAGCTAGAAAACTGGTAGTGACCAAAGATGAAACCACTCTTGTTGAAGGAGCAGGTGATCAAGATGCAATTGCAGGTCGAATAGCTCAAATAAAAGCAGAGATCGAAAATACCGATTCCGATTATGATCGAGAAAAATTACAAGAAAGACTAGCCAAGCTCTCAGGTGGTGTGGCAGTACTAAAGGTAGGTGCTGCCACCGAGGTAGAGCTAAAAGAGAAAAAGCATCGCATTGAAGATGCGGTCAGCACTACGAAAGCTGCAATTGAGGAGGGAGTAGTGGCTGGAGGAGGCGTAACGCTTTTACGAGCACAAGCTGCTGTTGAGAAAGCTGCCTCAAAATTAGAGCATGATGAAGCGACTGGATCAAATATTGTTGGAAGGTCCTTGGTGGCGCCTCTAACTCAGATTGCCATAAATGCTGGCATGGAAGGCGGAGTAGTAGTTGAGAAGGTTAAAGACCTAGAGGGACCGAATGGGCTAAATGCTGCTTCAGGTGAGTATGAAGACCTAATTGCCGCAGGAATTATTGATGCTGCGAAAGTAACTCGTTCAGCTCTTCAAAACGCCGCTTCTATAGCTGCGCTTTTCCTAACGACGGAAGCTGTTATAGCAGACGCCCCTGAAGAAAGTGCTGCGGCTGGTGGTGGCATGCCAGACATGGATTTCTAAACAAACTAGATGCTAGACAATGAGCGTTATGTCAGCTTGTCTACATGGACAAAAGATGGCAACCGAAAAAGAACACCGGTATGGATTGCTTTATTAAGTGATGGTCAATTCGGTTTTACAACCGGGGAAAAAACTTGGAAAGTACGGCGCATCCAAAAAAATCCAATTGTTGAGATGCAATCCTGCAATTTTAAGGGCGAGCTTATCGAGGGCTCCGAGCCGTTTACAGGACTGGCGAGGGTAGCTGGTATAAACGATAAAGAATACACATCAGTTAAAAAGGCCATTCGGAAAAAGTATGGAATTCAAGATCAATTAGTCAGTTTTTTTGGCCGTTTTTCCAAAAAATATGGTGAAAGTTGCGCAGTGGTTATTTCTCTAGAAAAAGAAAAGCTTGCTTAGTTTTTTGGGTGGGCATGTTGCCACCCAAAACGTCCCTTAATACACAGGTGGCCGTCTGTAACGGAATGATCAGAAGGTGAAGTGACTTTTACGATTTTTTCGTCTTGGGTGTGTAATTCT
Organism: Candidatus Neomicrothrix sp. UBA881; assembly: GCA_002294285.1. Taxonomy (GTDB): domain Bacteria; phylum Actinomycetota; class Acidimicrobiia; order Acidimicrobiales; family MedAcidi-G1; genus MedAcidi-G1. Next base: position 45,032 of record DBFL01000043.1, on the reverse strand, counting down.
AGATTGCAACCAACGCCGCAGAAACCACAAATAGTTTGAGTAATTTTCTGGTTATCCGGATCCCAAGAATTGTCTTCTCTCATATCATGTTCAGTTTTAAAAACCAAAGCCCCTGTCGGGCAAACTCCTATGCAATTGCCACAATAAACACAAGCTGAATCGGGTAATTCGACATCAAACTCAGTCGAGATATGCGCCTCAAAACCTCGTCCTGCAGTGGCGATTGCAAAAGTATGTTGAGCGTCATCCCCGCATGCTTCAACACATTTATAACAAAGAATGCATCGCTCGTAGTCACGAACGTAAAGATCGTCTTGGATTTTGACTGGTTGCTTAGATGTTTTAATTGCATCTGACGTTCCCATGCGTTCAGGTTTTGAGCCATAGTGTGTCATCCATTCAAGGATTTCTTCATCTGCTCTATCCAGTTCAACCGAAGAGGCAAGTAGTTCTAAAACCATACGTCTACTCGTATTCACTCGTTCAGAGTCAGTGGAAATCACCATTCCCTCTTCTATTTGACGAGAACAAGACGGAACTAGTGCCCTAGAACCCTCTACTTCTACTACGCAAACTCTGCAAACGTTGACTGGGGTTAGGTTCTCAGCCCAGCAAAGCGTTGGGGTCTTTATATCAGCCTGATTACAAGCATCTAAAATTGTGGATCCTTCAGAAGCTGAAATTTTTTTGTTATTGATTGTTATTTCGACAATGGTTTCAGATTGGCTTTCTGTAATTTTACTCATGATCTGTTTTCCAAAAGTCCTAGATTCAAAGCTGATCGAATTGCCGATGATGCTGTATGACCCAAGCCACAAATTGAAGCATCAGACATTACGGCAGCCAGATCGTCGAACAACTCGTGTTCGGCTTCGACAGTAGTATCATCCGCGATTCTAAGCAAAAGTTCCTCTTGCCTAACAGTTCCAACCCTACAGGGCACGCATTGCCCACACGATTCATCACGGAAAAACTCAGCTATTCTGTGAACGGTTTTAGTCAGTTCATCTTTATCACTGAACGCCATTATTACTCCTGAACCCAGCGCGACTCCAGCTTCGCGCGTGTCTTCAAATGTGAGAGGCAGATTGACTGATTCTGGTGAAACGAAATTGCCAGCAGCTCCACCAAGGAGAATTGCCCTGAGATTGCCAGATCCTGAAAATCCGCCAGCAGCATCTATTATTTCACCAAGAGTTGCACCAAATTCGAATTCATATATACCTGGGAAAGCGACTCTTCCGCTTAAACAAAAAAGTCTAGTTCCCGAAGACTGATCGGTTCCCTCGCTGGCAAAAGCTTTTCCACCATTCAAGATAATTCGAGGGATATTTGCCAGAGTCTCAACGTTGTTAACAACAGTTGGTTCATTGAACAAACCGTGTGTAGTGGGGAAAGGTGGTTTATTTCGTGGTTCGCCTCGAAAACCTTCTATTGAGTTGAATAGTGCTGTCTCCTCACCACAGATATAAGCACCTGCACCGCTTCTTAGTTCGATTTCGAAGTTTCTTCCGGAGTTCAAAATATTGTTTCCAAGAAATCCAGCATCTCGAGCGGTTTCTATTGCTTTTGATAAACGTCGTTTAGCTACCGGATATTCGCCGCGTATATAAATCCAACCTTTTTCTGCTCCTATTGCAAGACCAGCGATAGTGATTGATTCGACTAAAGCAAAAGGGTCATTTTCCATCAGAACCCGATCTTTAAAAGTGCCTGGTTCAGATTCGTCAGCATTGCAAACCAAATGATGCGGTTTTCCATGTTGGTCAGCTACAGCTTTCCATTTAACCCCGGTAGGGAAAGCAGCTCCACCTCTACCTCTTAGACCTGAAGTTGAAACTTCTTCGATAATCTGCTCATCGCCTATCTCAAGTGCTTTTTCAAGAGCTTTGTAACCTCCATGCAACTGGTAATCCTCTAGGCTTTCAGGGTCAACAACTCCGACTCGAGATAGAAGACGTAGTTCATCTGATCCAGCTTGTGGCAACTTTATCGATGCTTCCTCATAATTTCCATCTAGCAATTCTGAGGCTTCAAGTGGATCTACATTACATAAAACAGTGTCCTGTGCTGCGACTTTTTGGATGAATACAGCGGGTCCACGTTCACACTGACCCAAGCAAGGGCTAGGTTTAGTCTCATAGCCTTCCTTTTTTAGAGTGTCCAAGACTTCATTAGCGCCGCTAATACTGCAGGCAATGTCATCACATACATGTAGTATCTGATCACCACTTGGAGGTTCAGATGAGAATAGATGGTAGAAAGTGGCAACACCATAAGCTTCAGCCGGCGGAACTTCAAGAACGCGACATGCATAGTCAAGGCCTCCAGGGCTAATCCAACCTGAAGCATGTTGAAGAGCATGAAGTGCAGGAAGAAGAAGATGCCGACGTTCTTGTGTTCTTAGTTGACCTGCGTAAACAAGACGCTCCGTCACCTCTATGGTTGCTGGACCATAAGATTCAATAGCCTCATCGACAGATTTTTTTTCATCATCAGTCGGCAGTGAATCACCAAATTTTATGTCAGGCATCGACCAATTTTTCTACTCGGATAGCAGCTGCTTTAAACTCAGCAGTGCCGGATTTGGGATCATAAGCACTATTTGTTAATTGATTAACATCTGCCAGTTCAGGGAAATGAAAGGTCGTAAAAGCCAGACCTACCGGCAGCGACGAATCAATTTTTACAGTCATTTCAATACTTCCACGGCGAGATGAAACCAAAACTCTTTCGCCAGATCGTATTCCAAGTTTTTCTGCGTCGTTACTGGAAAGGTCAAGCGTTTCTCCACTGCGAATAGGGGAGCCGTATTCGCTGGTTTGAACACCTGTATTGTACGAATCCAGAGCTCTACCTGTTGTTAATCTCAGAGGATAATTATCATCCAATGATTCAACTGGAGGTTGGTCATCGACACATGAAAATGGAGCAAGTCGACCTTCAGCGGGCTGTTTCCAAAGTCGTTCATGAAGGAAAGGACTCCCTGGGTGGTTTTCGTCCGGACATGGCCATTGTATTCCTCCTTCGTTTTCGATTCTTTCCCATGACATCCCAGCATGCATTGGTGAGACAGTGCGTAATTCTTCCCAAAGGTCTCTAGCGGTAGGTCTACCCCAGCTGTCATCACCCAGATATTTTGCCAGATCTGAGATAATGTCGATTTCCTGACGAGCCTCACCTGGTGGTTTAATTGCTGCTCGAGTGCGTTGAACGCGACGTTCACTGTTTGTGACAGTTCCATCTGACTCAGCCCACCCCAACGCTGCGGGTAAAACCACGTCAGCCATTTCTGCTGTACGGGTCAGAAATACGTCTTGCACTACAAGAACTTCGAGCCCTTCCAGTGCCTCACGAGCGTGATTGACATCAGCATCTGAATCTGCTGGGTTTTCACCGATGACATACAATGCTTTTAGTTCGCTTCGACTCATTGCATTAAACATGTCTGTTAGGTGCCATCCTGGATCAGGTGGTATTTTAGAACCCCAAACATTTTCAAACTTGCTTCTAATATTCTCATCAATTAGATCTTGGAATCCAGCTAGCTTGTTAGGCAACGCTCCCATATCGCCACCACCTTGGACATTGTTTTGTCCTCGAAGTGGAACTAAACCTGAACCCCAACGACCTACATGACCAGTTAAAATAGCCAGATTGCATAATGCAAGGACGTTGTCAACAGCTGTGTGATGTTCGGTGATACCTAAAGTCCACATAATCTGGGCTTTCTCGGCAGTAGCGTATCCGTGAGCTAAGTCACGTATTGCTTCAGTTGGGACCCCTGTTATTTCAGAAGTTCTTTCTAGTGTCCATGGTTCAATGTGAGTAATGAAGTCATCAAAACCTGTTGTTGCATTATTTATGAAATCTTTGTTCTCAAGCCCAGCATCAATTATTTCACGTGCCAGTCCGTTGGCTAGAGCTATGTCACTACCTACGTTTATTCCCAGCCAAACATCAGCAAATTTTGCTGAGTCTGTCCTTCTTGGATCGACAGCCCACATTCGAGCACCATTTGAAAGCCCTTTCAATAGGTGGTGGAAAAAAATAGGATGGGCAGCTCTCGCGTTTGAACCCCAAAGAACGATTGCATCTGCCTCTTCAACCTCCCGATATGAGGAGGTTCCTCCTCCTGCTCCAAATACTGTCGCCAGACCGACGACGCTAGGCGCATGTCAAGTTCGATTACAACTATCTATGTTGTTAGATCCAATTACTGTTCGAGCGAATTTTTGTGCAGCATAGTTAACTTCATTTGTTGTTTTAGAGCAACTGAACATGCCAAAAGCTTTAGCCCCGTGTAAATCAACGACAGATTTAAAACCTTCAGCAGCTTTACCAAGTGCTTCTTCCCAAGTCGCCTCACGAAGTTTTCCATTTTCTTTAACCATCGGCACAGTAAGACGTTCGGTCATAGTTTCCCAATCTCAATCGATTTAATATTCTTAATTATTACTCATTCGAAGACGAATTGATTATTTTTTGCCTATTTCTTCGATCGATCATTCGAATCGAAGACCAAAGTTCATCACGCTCTATGTAACAGCCACAAAAATGTCTTTCTCCTTTTGAAGGGTCAAAAGAATTTCTAGCATGCAGCACTCTTCGATTGTCAAAAATGAGGCATTCTCCCTGATTTAGACGAAAACTTAACTTGAATCGATCTTCCTGATTAAGCGTCTCAAATAATTTATACGCCTTGTACATGGGTTCTACTAGATCAAAATCAACTTGAAGAGGAACACGCAGAAAATTGCCAACTCTTACTTCATTAATCTCTCCGTCAAGTCCTACATTGATCATTGGAGCCCTCCAACGATAATCACTAACAGTGCTCCGATTTCCAAAGTCCCATGGGATAGTAGTAAGCAAGTCAAAAGCTTCCGGATGATTTAGGCGAATTTCCTCTGCTACACGAAATCCATCAACCAAAATAGACTCTCCTCCCTTTACAGAGTTTTTCAAACAATGAAGTAGTTGAAGTCCTGGCTGGTACTCGCGTGTAGGCAGGTCTGTGTGGGGAGGGAGTTCAATTTCTGTATAGGCAGCTGTATCTGGTCCATTTTTTGCTTCGACATTAAAGAAAAGGCCAAAATTGGTCTCTCTAACTACACCTATACGTTCCGTAATCCTGATTAAACCATCTTTCGAAGGTTCGACATTTTGTGTAATAGAACAACCATCTTCAACAAGTGAAAAAAGCCACTCTCTCTCAGTTTCTGTTTTAGAAATAATTTCATCCCAGTTGAAACGTTTTGGTTCTTTTCTTGTTTTTGAGTCCCAAGCGATTGCCTTCGGTGTGAATCTATTAGAGGCATCCAGAAAACAGTTGGCTCTAAGCCAACCGGGGTGGAAATGGCTTATATGTGAATCTTTTGACCAGACAACCTGAAGAAAACCTTCTTCAGAAGTAGATACTGAACTAATAAACTCGTCATCGGCGATTGAAGCCACATTAAATAAAGGTTCCATTGTGTCGGGATGGACACAACAAGGACAGTTATCTCTCAACCAAAGAAAATTAAATTTGCTCTGATGCCCGTCACTCCATTCGATTTCGACTTTTTCTCCATCAGTAGAAGAAAAAGAAATGGAGTGTTCCGCCGGGTAAAAATCAAAATCTCCTGTTTCATTCACAATTCTGTTCTTTCTCAGAGAATTCGTTACCCAGATCTTTAAGCGTTTTGAGAATGGCCGTAAGCCCTCTGTCGCGTTCAAGCACTAAATCAGCTATAGATCTGCCTGCAGCTTCTTCGATACATCCATCCACAACAGCATTTCTAAGTGATTGGGTTAATTCCGGGGCTTCCAACCTAGTCCACGGTGATTTTAAAGAGGGTCCAAAATGGTCGAGCATGTGAGCCATACCTCCCTCACCGCCTGCTAGATGGAATGTAAGCATGGGTCCCATGAGAGCCCAACGCAGACCAGGTCCCGCTGTTATAGAAAGGTCCAGTTGTTCTACAGTTGCCTCACCGTTGGCCACCATGTGAAGGGCTTCACGCCACATCGCCTCTTGAAGCCGATCTGCTATAAATCCATCTACTTCTTTTTCGAGACGTAACACCACTTTGCCGGAATCTTTATAGAGACTTTCAGCAGTGTTCAAAGCTTCAATTGATGTTTTAGGTCCAGCCACAAGTTCAACTAATGGAAGTAGGTAGACAGGGTTAAATGGGTGACCTACAACAATGCGCTCAGGTGCAATTTCACAATCTGAACTAAGGTCACTGACCAAGTAGCCTGAGGTTGATGATGCTATTACACATTCAGCATCGCAAGCCTTGTCAATAGTCGAAAGAAGTTCTTGTTTCAACTCGAGACGCTCAGGTGAACTCTCTTGGACGAGCGAACAACTCTCAACAGCTTCTTCAATTCTCCCATGGAAAAACACAAGATCAGGGGAAGCGTTTTCACCTAGACCCAGTCTCTCCATGGATGGCCAAGCTTGCTCGATTGTTCTTTTTAACAAATCTTCGGATTTAGGATCGGGGTCCCATGCGTGGACCTCAATGCCTTGTCCAGCGAAATGTGTAGCCCAACCGCAACCTATTACACCCATTCCAATGCATGCGACTGATTTATTCATCTGATGTCTCTACAAAATCTAATCTCATTTAAGTTTCAGGGTTTCTCTAGCTTCATCGGGCGACTGAACTGAAGCTCCCATCAGCTCGATTATCTTCACGGCTTTATTAACTAAATCCGCATTAGAAGCCAAAACACCTTTTTCCAAGTACAAATTGTCTTCTAGGCCGACTCTGACATGACCTCCGAGCATTACGGACTGGGCGACCATAGGCATTTGCATTGCTCCCAGACCAAAAGAGGTAAATTCTGCTTCTGCGGGCAATCTATTTACCATTGCGTTAAGAATTCCTATATCCATAGGTGTTCCATAAGGGATTGACAAGCAGAGCTGGATCCAGAACGGAGGGTCGATTAGACCTTCTTCAATCATCGTTTCCGCGAACCAGAGGTTTCCGGTATCGAAAACTTCAAGTTCAGGCCGTACACCCAAACTTCTAACTTTTTGAGTCATTTCTCTTAACATCTCTGGAGTCGAAATATAAACCTCATTTGAATCACCGAAATTGAGTGAACCGCAGTCTAAAGAACAAATCTCAGGTTTTATTCTCTCTACGTGTTTAAGTCTTTCTTCAGCTCCTACAAGGTCAGTACCTTCTCCGAAATCCATGGGGCTTTCGTCAGGTCCAATAACCAAATCTCCGCCCATTCCAGCAGTGAGATTTATTATGACCTGAGTATCTTTTTGTCTTATTCTGTCAACAACTTCTTCGTAATAGTCCGGATTTCGTGAACCCTTTCCAGTGTTTGGATCCCTAACATGACAATGGACTATCGCGGCACCAGCTTTAGCTGCTTCGATAGCTGAATCTGCGATTTCTTGTGGGGTAACTGGCACTTGTTCGCTTTTATCAGTTGTTTCTCCCGCTCCAGTTACAGCGCATGTGATTATTACATTCCTGTTCATACCACCCCCTCTAGTTTTAAAAATCAAAACCTAGCAATTTTCAAGAGATTAGCCCGTGAGCATGATTTTTGTTTATCAAAGCAATGTAAAAAGTGATTTTCTGACTGTTTTGACAATAGTGTTATCAATGAAATGCCATGTATTTGGAGGAAAAATGACCACTCGTGGCCGAACAGCGAAGGTTTTTACCGAGAGAATAGAAGCTGGAGAAAGTTATCGGGTGCCAGACGAAGTGATTGTCGAGGAACCAATTTCTATTCGTTTGGACGGAGAACTCGTAGGTACGACCATGAGGACTCCGGGAAATGATTTTGAACTTGCAGTGGGCTTTTGTTTTACTGAAGGACTTCTTCAGGAAACGCAAGTCAAATCGATTCGATATTGTGGAAACTCAAGTGCTTTAGAGGCAGAATTCAACGATGTAACCGTAGATACAGATGGTCTTGCGCCAAAGCCAGTAGCAAGACTGGGTCCTGCATCGTCATCATGTGGAATTTGTGGAGTTGAAGCTATAGAGAATCTTCTGAAGTTTTTAAAACCTTTGGAGCCAGAACCATTTGGTATAGAAACCCTTACTTCAGTTGCTGAAGGTATACAGACAGAGCAAGATCTATTTTGTGCCACCGGAGCTGTTCACGCAGCGATGGCTTTTGACCGCTCTGGGAAAAGTGTTGCAATGCGGGAGGATATAGGCAGACATAATGCGGTTGATAAAATTGTGGGGTATCTGCATCTAGAAGATCTCCTGCCGGCAAATAACCTAGGTCTATGGGTAAGTGGTAGAGCATCCTTTGAGATGGTTCAGAAAGCATGGGCCGCAGGTTTTGCTTGTTTAATTGCTGTAAGCGGACCATCGGCACTTGCTATTGATACTGCTAAAGCGGCTGGATTGCAACTGGGTGGTTTCGCCCGTGGGAATAGGATCAATCTCTATTCTTAGAGTTAGAAGCTTAAGCTTTCCGTAGACTCTAAGAATGAACTTGCCAGCAAAGCCATCAGAAGGATTAGGTGTACTGCATCTTTTTTGCAAGTTTCAAAACCAAGTAGATTCTGTCAAAGTTAAAAAAACGATCACTGATTCACTCAGTGAAGGCTTGCAGGTTGTTGTAGTAGCAATGTTAGGTCATAAAGCAGATCTGGCGCTGATGGTTTTAGGAGAGGATCTTTGGGATCTACGTGACTTTCAAAGCTCGATAGATTCTGCCGGTTTAGAAATTGTAGATAGCTATTTCTCATTAACTGAAATTTCTGAGTATGCAACAGGTGTTCCAGAGGAGATGAAGCAAACACGTCTTTATCCAGATTTACCCCCTGAGAACAAGACAGCCTGGTGTTTTTACCCTATGTCAAAACGTCGTGACCCTGAAGCAAATTGGTACACACTCCCTTACGACGAACGGTCAGCTCAGATGCATGAACATGGACGTTCTGGAAGAAATTTTGCTGGTCGTGTTCTGCAAGTAGTTACTGGATCCACTGGTGTCGATGATTATGAATGGGGAGTGACTTTGTTCGCGGAACGTCCTGATGATCTAAAAGAAGTTGTCTACACGATGAGGTTTGACGAGGCTTCTGCAATTTACGCTGATTTTGGCCCTTTTTACACAGGAATGGTGTGTGAAATAGACACTGCCTTAGAGCATTTAGCGAATCGGTAAAAAAAGAACCTGTTTTGAAATTGATTGTTGATATTTGAGAATGTCGAGAAAAAAAGAAACGAGTAATTCAGCCTCAGTCGTCGGTTTTGTGCCAGATTTGATGGATCAGTCAAAATTACGTCTGGAGATCCCGGAGATCTGTTTTATCAAAGAAGTTTCTGAGCTTTTTGATTTAGATGTTGATCTTGTTGTTGTCGACCTATCAAAACCAGAGGTTCTAGACGTTTTGACCGAGATAAAATCCACCACCCTAGGCTTTGCTTCACATATCGATAAAGAAACTATTACTGCCGCAGAAAAAGCTGGTTGCACAAAAGTGTTACCAAGGTCAAAGTTTTTCCGAGATCTTCACTCTCTTGTTAACGGCGTATTAAAACTCGACTAACAGCGTATTAAAACACTTCTTTTAAAGTTTCTGTCTGAAAAAGTAGAAGTATTCTTTTTCCAGATTTGGTTTTAAAAAGGAGGTCAAATGGATTCCGGAGACTATGCATGGATGTTGATATCAACTGCCTTAGTTGTTTTTATGATTCCCGGATTAGCACTTTTTTACGGAGGGATGACAAGAAGTAAAAATGTTCTGAACATGTTCATGATGAATATGTACTGTGTGGGCATCGTCCCTATAGTTTGGGTGCTTCTCGGTTATTCGCTCGGAAACAGCCCTGATGGAAGTGGTTTTTTTGGTGGAGAATGGATAGGAAATTTTGATTTCATTGGCCTCAAAGATCTGAATGCTGATCCGGAAAGTCTTATTTTTGTTGCTTTTCTTATGACATTTGCTGCGATAACCCCAGCATTGATTTCTGGAGCAGTAGCTGACCGTTTGAAATTTTCGGCTTGGGTTATTTTCGTACCAATTTGGTTGTTGCTTGTTTATTGTCCTGCAACTTACTGGGTCTACAGCGGTTGGCATGATGGAAATGGAGCTCTTGATTTCGCTGGCGGCACGGCGATTCATTTAAATTCCGGCGTTGCTGCTCTAGCCTTTGTTTTGGTTTTGGGAAAGAGACGTGGTTGGCCTAAAGAAGCTACTCCACCTCACAACATGCCTATGGTTTTGATAGGAACTGCCATTCTTTGGTTCGGATGGTTCGGATTCAACGCTGGTTCAGCAGGCGCTGCAAATGGTCAGGCGGTTCAAGCCCTTCTAAACACATTTGTTGCAGCATCAGCGGGAATCATCGGTTGGCTAGTTGTGGAGAAATTAAAAGGAGGTCATGCCACCTCTCTGGGAATGGCATCTGGGATTGTTGCAGGACTCGTAGCTATTACTCCTGCCGCAGGATTTGTAGGCGGACTGGCGAGTGTAGTTTTCGGGCTTGTCGCAGGAGCGGTCTGTTATTTTGCTATCTCACTTAAAAACCGATTTGGCTACGATGACAGTCTCGACGTGGTAGGCATACATGGTGTCGGGGGATTGACAGGAGGTCTTTTATTAGGATTCTTCGCTGATTCAAGCGCAATTCCAGGTGGAGATTTTGATGATGGTCTTTTCTTCGGCGGCGGAATCGAACTACTACTTGATCAGGTAGTAGCCATGCTCTCAGTTATCGTTCTGTCCTTTATTGTCACTTTTGTGATAGTAAAAATTATAGATGCGACAATTGGGCTTAGAGTTGAAGAAGAGGTTGAGCAAACTGGTTTGGATCGAGCTTTACATGCAGAGTCGGCTTACAACGATTAGAACTTTAAATAAATGAAAGGTCTTGTTATAGAAGACCTGCTTTCAGAAGCTTCTAAAACAGGTTCAGTTTTTTGTGTAGACCTGACAAAGCGTATGGATCAATTCATCGAAGAGATCTTTAAAGACGCTGGCGCCCCATCAGAAGTAACAGTTTGTGCTGTTGGTGGTTATGGAAGGAAAGAACTCTGTCCAGGTAGCGACATTGATGTTCTATTAATTCATGATGAACTATTTGACATTTCGGAAGTAGCTGAAAAAATTTGGTATCCGTTGTGGGATGCCGGTTTGAAACTAGGTCATCAGGTAGGTACGCAAAAAGAGATTCTCAATCTTGCAGAATCAAATCTTGAAACCGCCACAAGTTTGTTGTCTGCGCGAATCATTGCTGGGGATAAAAAAGTCGTCGATGGGCTAACTGAGAAAGCCCAAGATCAATGGGTTGCAAGATTTCATAAATATTTGAAGGAACTGGGATCAACGGTTGAAGAACGTTATGAGAAATATGGAGAAGTTGCTTTTCGGCTCGAACCTGAACTGAAACAAGGTAGAGGGGGTTTAAGGGATGCTCATATTTTGCAATGGATGGAGATCGCGGAACCGATTTTAATTACCTCCGAATCAAAAGTTTTACCAGAGGCTGTTGAAACGCTTTTATCAGTTCGTGTGGAATTACATAGAGTGACAGGTAAACGTTCGGACCGGCTTCTGTTAGAACTCCAAGACGAAGTAGCAGAAAAACTCCAGTACGAAAATGCCGATGAGTTGATGAGCTCTGTTGCGAATGCGGCGAGGATAATTACGTGGGCTGGAGACGGTGTTGCAAGACGTATAGAAAGAATCAGACAGTCAACACCTGTAAGGAAGTCTCTAAACAAGCTCCGCAATGTAGAGATATCACCACAGTTTGATTTAGATCGAGGTCGTTTAGGTTTGACTCAGGAAGCTGATACTGCCGATCCGTTTTTGCCTTTACGAGCTGCTGTTTTGGCGAGCAAATTTGATGCATATTTGGAAAGAGTATCTCTAGAGAAACTAGCTGAAAGTGAAACTGAAATACCTCAGATTTGGCCGGAAGAGGCAAGATTACTTTTAACTGAACTCTTAATGTCAGGTAATAAAGCAGTTTCGATAATCGAGGATTTAGATCAGTATGGTTTGTTCTCACGACTAATTCCAGAGTGGGAGTCTTGTCGTTCCAAACCCCAAAGAAACGCTTATCACATGTTTACAGTTGATCGTCACCTCCTAGAAACAGTTTCGGTGGCGGCGGATTTAACAAATTCTGTAGACCGACCTGACTTGCTGGTTCTTGGTGCTCTTTTACATGACATAGGAAAGGGTTATCCAGGTGACCATACAGAAGTCGGAATGGGTTTAGTGGGAAACATTGCAAGAAGAATGGGTTATGAAAATAATGATGTAGAGCTTCTAGTAGGCATGGTTGAACATCACCTTCTGCTTCCAGATGTAGCTACACGTCGTGACCTTGACGACGATGGAACAATAAAGTCTGTAGCAACTTCAGTAAAAACTCTGTCGCTTCTTTCCCTTCTGGATGCGCTAACTGAAGCTGACTCGATTGCAACAGGGCCGTCAGCGTGGAGCAGTTGGAAGGCTGGTCTTGTCAGGGACCTAGTAGCCCGTGTTCAACATGTTTTATCGGGTGGAGATGTAGAAGAAGTGATTGAAACAATATTTCCAAGTGAAAAACAAATTGACAAAATGCAATCCGATGAGGAAATTTTTTCTGGAGATGGGTTTAAATTTACCGTTATCACTAAAGATCGAACTGGTGTATTTTCAAAAGTCGCAGGCGTACTGGCACTCAATGGACTTGATGTAATAGGAGCAGATGCATTTTCAGAAGCCGGAAGAGCTTTATCAGTCTTTTCAGTAGATGAAAAATCTACTGATGCGCCTAATTGGCAAGAAATTTCACAGCAAGTTCGATTAGCACTAGATGGCCGGTTAGCTCTTGCCGCAAGACTTGGTGAACGTTCGCGTGTTTACAGTTCGGTTTCAACCAGTGCAAGACCTTTTGATCCTAAAGTAGAAGTCGACAATTCAATTTCTGACTCTGCGACAGTTTTAGAAATAAGTTGTCCAGATGGAATTGGAGTTCTTTACCGAATTACAAGAGCTTTCACTGAACTCGATTTGAATATAGTCAGAGCTAGAGTTCAGACCTTGGGTTCAGACGTAGTTGATGCATTTTATGTTCTTGATGCAAACGGTGAAAAAATTGAAGATCCAGACCATCTGAGTGAAATTGAATTATCAGTTTTACGTTGGCTAACGACTGATTTGTAGATTCCGTGTGATGAATTGCTCTAGTTGCTCTACCTTGGTTATATGTTAGAAATGTCTCTAGAAGCAACGGCCGAACAAGATCTAATGAGATGGGCTATTAATAAGAGAAATCCTAATGAGTGAAGAAGAGAACCGTTTTGAAGAAGCAGCGATAGAGGCAGAATTCGAGACTGGATACCGCGAAGAAACTCGACAGGAAGCTCGCCGTGGTGTCGCCACCCGCCTTTTCCGCATCACTACGGGATCGTTTATAACAGTTCTTGGCGTTATTTTGATACCGCTACCTGGGCCCGGTCTGTTGGTTGTCGCTATTGGTCTCGGCGTTCTCAGCAGAGATGTTGCCTGGGCCGATCGCCTTCTTCAAATAGTGCGGCGCCGGTTACCTAGCGATAGTGAAGGCCGGTTGCCGAGGTCCACAATCGCCACCATAGTTGTTCTTGCATTAGCGGGCGTAGCGTTTTCAGTTTGGGTGGTATTCCTGGACTGATTTACAAATTTTTTGTGACGAATCGCTCTGGTTGCTCTACCTTGGTTATATGTCTGAAACGCCTTCAGAAGCAGTGACCAAACAAGATTTATTGAGATGGGCGGAAACCATTGCAGGTATCGCCCGAACAGGACTCGCATTCACCGAAGTTTTATATGAACGCGAGCGATATGAAGAGATTCTAAAAGTAGCCGCAGATATTAAACAGCATGCTAAAGGCAACACCTCAAATCCAGATGAGTTATATGAAAGTTGGCTTGATTCAGTAATTGAAGGAACACCAGGCTACGCAACTCCAAAAATAACTGTTGGTGCTGTTGTCGGAAATGACGATGGAGAAATTCTGCTTGTCCAAAGAGCGGATTCAGGAAGATGGCTTTACCCAACTGGATGGGCAGACATAGGTTACTCAGCCTCGGAGGTGGTAGTAAAAGAAGTCGCTGAAGAGACAGGTATCGAATGTGAAGTAGTGAAACCCATTTCTATTCTCGACGGAATGAGGCTGGGTTTCACCGGAATACCCCTCTATTCGCTTGTTTTCCATTGCCGAATGACAGGTGGAACTTTGAAACCTCATCCTTTAGAGTGTCGCGATGTCGGTTTTTTCAGCGAAGATTCATTACCAAAAGAAACTGTTTCGCCACAAAGGTGGGCGTCACATGCATTTGCAGCCATCAGAGGTGAAAACGTAGAAGTAATGTTCGATAGGCCTCGTGAGCCTGTTTGGTTACATGAAAACGATGATGAAAATCTTTCAGAAGTTTTTCCAGACTTCTGAAAGATTTATGTTTGCCCAGTCTGATTTCTAAGAAAAGCCTCTACTTCGCTAACCAGCAGTTCAGGGTTACTATTTTGTTCGTCAACATCTAAGTGTTTATCGAAGTCCTCTTCAAGCTGGTTGACGTATTCGGCGGTCTCGATGTCTTCTGCGACTAATTCATTTATTTGTCTTTCGTAAGCAGCGGAAGCTATTTCCAAATCTGTGCAAGCTATTCCCATTTGAAGGACTTCTGCCAATCTCTCAACTAAAGCGAGGGCTGCTTTAGGAGAGTTGGCTCCAGAGACATAAGAAGGAACTCCCGCCCATAAGGACATATTTGAAATTCCTTTTTGACGGAGAATATTGTTAATTACCCCTACTATTCCCGTCGGCCCTTCATAAGTTGAAGGATTAAGGTTTAGCTTCTTAGCTAAATCTGAATCATCTGTAGAACCAAAAACTTTTACAGGCCTGCTGTGTGGTATATCAGTTAGAAGCGAACCAAGAGTTACCACCATGTGGCTGTTCACCATTGAGGTTATTTCAGCTATTTGCTCGGTGAAGGTTCGCCAACGAAGTTGTGGTTCGTGTCCAATAACAATCACCAAATCATGTTCCGAACCAGACACCTTTGTTGCATAAATTTTTGTTGACGGCCACAAGATCTCGCGTTTGTCATCAGGAATTTGGATCACGGGGCGAGAGATAGTGAAATCGTAGAACTCCTCTGATTCAATAGTTCCGATCTCAGTGGCATTGAACCGTTCCTGAAAGTACCGCAAGGCACTTGTAGAAGCTTCACCGGCATCATTCCATCCTTCAAAAGCGGTAATAACTACAGGGCCACTAAGTTCTTCTAGAAGTTCCTGATTAGTCCATTGAATAAATTTCGAAGCCATTCAAACGGAGGCTATCGGATATCCGATACTACGCGACCCAACATTCGTAATCTAATAATCTAAGCTTGTAGTAATGAGTGAAAAAGAAATCACAGTTAAAGAAATTGTAAAAGTCGATGATGCTCTTGTTTCAGCTATGAACCTTTTGGTTCCCCAGTTGTCAACCTCTAATCCACCACCAGATCGTTCGACCCTGGAAGAGATAGTTTCTTCTGATTCATCAATACTGCTGGCCGCTTTTATTGATGGAGAAATAGTTGGTTCATTAACGTTAGTCGTTTTTGACATTCCAACAGGCAAAAGAGCTTGGATTGAAGACGTTGTGGTCGATAAAAAATTCCGAAGTAATGGTATTGGAAAAGTGATGAATCAACACGCAATTGGCGTTGCTGAAAAACTTGGGGTTAATACTGTGGATTTGACCTCGAGACCCTCACGTGAAGCCGCAAATCGTCTTTATAAACGTTTAGGTTTTGTTCAAAGAGATACAAATATTTACAGATTTGAAATATAGAAAACACAGAACATTATCTACTCCTAATTTAAGTGCAAGTTACGGTTTATAACAATTACTTACTAAGCGGATTTGGGAAGTCACTTATCAGCGGGTGTAGCGTCTTTTAAATGATTATTAAGGGGTTGTGTGATGGTTCATAAAGTAAAAGGAGTTGTTGCGAAGAGCAAAGGAGATCCAGTTGCAATCGAAATGATTGAAGTTCCAAATCCTGGTCCTGGTGAAGTTCTGATTGATGTTAAGGCATGTGGGGTTTGTCATACGGATCTGCATTATCGAGAGGGTGCTATCAATGACGAATTTCCATTTCTTCTGGGGCATGAAGCGGCCGGCATTGTGGAAGAAGTTGGTGAAGGAGTTTCTGATCTAAATCCAGGAGATTTTGTAATTCTCAATTGGCGAGCAGTTTGTGGGCATTGCAGGTCTTGTCGAAGGGGAAGACCTTGGAATTGTTTTGCAACCCATAACGCGACACAGAAAATGACACTAGATAGCAAAGAACTTTCTCCCGCTTTAGGTATTGGAGCTTTTGCTGAAAAAACTCTTGTAGCAGCTGGACAGGCAACAAAAGTAAACCCTGCTGCTAAACCTGAGGTAGCAGGTCTTATTGGCTGTGGAGTAATGGCTGGTCTGGGAGCAGCTATGAATACAGGTCAAGTTAGCCGTGGAGATTCAGTCGCAGTCTTTGGTTGCGGTGGAGTTGGTGATGCAGCCATTGAAGGTTCACGTCTAGCAGGAGCTCACACCATTATCGCTGTCGATATAGATGATAAAAAACTTGAATGGGCCAAAGAATTTGGAGCAACTCACGTTATTGATTCAACAAAAGTTGACCCAATTGAGGCGATACGAGAGATAACAGATGGCAATGGGGTAGATGTAGCAATTGAAGCTATAGGGCTTCCAGTCACTTATGAGCAAGCATTTTATTCTCGAGATCTCGCAGGCACGGTTGTATTAGTAGGTGTTCCAAATCCTGAAATGAAAATTGAACTTCCAATGATTGAGATTTTTGGCAGAGGCGGAACTTTGAAATCATCCTGGTATGGAGATTGCTTGCCTTCACGTGACTTTCCAATGCTTATAGATCTCTACTTGCAAGGACGTCTTGAGCTTGACCGTTTTGTTTCAGAAACAATCGGTTTAGATGAAGTTGAAGAAGCTTTTCATAAAATGGAACGCGGAGAGGTTCTTCGTTCTGTAGTCGTGTTTTAGCAGTATCTCTCATGCGTTGGTTAATTGTCGGTCATGGGAAAATCGCCTCTAATTTCATTGATGCTGCACAAGGAATAGGTCATCAGGTTGTTGCAATAGCCGGTCGTGATCATGAAAGAGCATCTATTTTCGCAGCTAAAAATGGTATAGATAAATCAGGAGAGGATTTAGTTTCTCTTTCAGAAGGATTGGATGCAGCATATGTAGCGACACCCCATAGTGAACACTGCAATGCAGCTTTAACTCTTTTAGAAAACGGTGTACCTGTTTTATGTGAAAAACCTTTGGCTGTAAATCAAAAACAAGTTGAAAAAATGATAAGTGCAGCAGAGAAGAGTAACACGTTCTTGATGGAAGCCATGTGGACTCGACATCTTCCTATCTACGAAGAAGTTATTTCTATTATTAAAAAAGGCCATATAGGTGAACCAAAACTTGTTGAAGCCTCCTTGGGTTTTAATTCACCCTATGAACCTGAATCGCGTTTGTGGAATCCTGAACTTGCAGGAGGCAGCCTTTTAGATGTTGGTATTTATCCCTTGACACTTGCAGATCTGGTGTATGAAACGAGTCCAGAGAAAGTTTTTTCAGTAGCTGAACTGTCACCTGATGGCGTAGATGCGAATTTGTCTATGTTGATCCAATACCCTAACTCTTCTATGGCGAAACTAAGTTCAGCTATAAATTTGTCGCTACCAAATGGAGCGTTAATTTTAGGTGAGTCAGGTTCGATTGAAATACCTTATTTCTGGTGTGCAGAA
Source organism: Candidatus Neomicrothrix sp. UBA881 (assembly GCA_002294285.1). GTDB lineage: Bacteria > Actinomycetota > Acidimicrobiia > Acidimicrobiales > MedAcidi-G1 > MedAcidi-G1. The sequence goes on along the minus strand of DBFL01000043.1, from coordinate 27,243 downwards.
AAAGCTTTTCTTAAACAAGCATCCAAAAATGAGGAGATCAACAAAACTCATCAGATCAACGGATTCGAATATCAGATTCGTGAAGTAGAGAGATGCTTATCAGAAGGCTTGACGCAAAGTCCTAAAGTTTCATGGAAGTGTTCTCATTCCATGGCCCAATTGATGGACCAGATTAGAACTCAAATCGGTGTTAACTATCCGGCAGACAGTCAGGAACAAGATGGAATATAGGGATATCCCGGGGATTAAAATACCCATGTCTCAAGTTATTCAAGGAGCGACAACGCTTTTTGGTGAGGAATCTGTTGAACACTGGGAAGATTTGCTTGATGATGTAATGAATTCAGGTATCAATGCTTTTGATACAGGCCTCGTTTATGCGGATCAAAATGGTAATTGTGATGAACGGTTGGGAAGATGGATCAACGCTCGAAATATTCGTGATCAAGTAATTGTTATAGGCAAAGGTTGTCATCCGGGACCGCCCAACTGGGAAGAATCAAGGGTTCTGCCAGAATGTGTTGAATTAGATATAGAGAAAACCTTGGATCGCATGGGAACGGATCGTTTAGACCTTTGGCTTTTTCATAGAGATGATGAAGAAATTCCAATTGATGAACTTGCAGATGCTGTAGATAAACAGATTTCAGCTGGTTTAATCAACTCATGGGGAGTATCTAACTGGAGTATTAACAGGTTAGAAAGTGCTTTGGGGTCGGCAAAGAAAAATTCTTGGGTTTTGCCGGTAGTTTTCAGTCCGCACCTGTCTTTAGTTTCTCAAGAGCAACCTCCTTGGAAAGCTGTAACGAGTATCGCAGGAGATGCAGCGAATGATGATAGAGAGTGGTTAAAAGATAAACAGTTCCAGGTGTTGGCGTGGTCAACTTTAGCTGGGGGCTATCTGACATCTTCAATTGACATCGAGACCATGCAGGCTCCAAGTTCTCATTTATTAGCTGAGATGGCTCGTTGTTATCATTCGGAAAAGAACTGGTCAAGGCGTGAACGTGCAATCGAACTGGCAATAAAGAAAGATTGCACACTTGAACAGATAGCTGTTTCATGGGTTCTGCATGCTGATTTTCCAACATACGCATTGTGCGCTTCTAGAAACAAAACAGAAGCTTCTCACAATGTAGCTTCTGCTGAAATATATCTTTCTGCAAGCGAGAGGATCTGGTTGGAAAGTGGTGAGATTATTGAATGACAAAAAAGTTAGAGAACGAAACATAGATGTCTTACAGACTGCAATTTCTTCAATTGGAAGAGGAAATAGTGAGATTTTTTCAACCCTTTATACAGATGACTGGGTTCTTGAACTTCCTTATAGCGAACCTCCCAAAGTCTTAAATGGCATAAACGAAATTATTTCTTACCTGAAGCCACAAATGGGAAAACTTGAATTCACTTTGAGACTCACTAACATCTTCGAATGTTTGGATCCCAATTTGTTGATCGCAGAATATGTCAGTGAAGGGAAGTCAACTATTACCAACAAGCCATACCAAAACAGCTACATAGGGTTATGGAGATTTCGAGATGGCAAAATTTGTGGAGTTAAAGAATATATGAATCCGATAATCGCCAATGAAGCCAATACGCCTCTGGAAGTTACGAATGAAAAATGAGATTGATCGATTAAGAGACGGAGAGATTTTTGATGACTTAGTCGAAGCTTGGAAAAGATTAGGTCGACTTGTCTATCATGATCATGCAACGGACCCAAATTCCCTGGAAAGAGCCACAGGATTGCTTTATATGACTCGCTATTTAACAGCGGGCGCAACGTTGGCTATGGAATTAAATGATCCTGAATACCCGTATTTTGACCGTTGGGCTGATCGTTCATATTCGTGGGGAATTGATTCTCCCGATGGTTTATATTCTTTTGCATGCATTAAGGGTGATTCGACTTATCGCATTTCTGGAAACCGAGGAACTGCTCATCAATTTGACATTGAGGTTCATTCTCCCCATTTTGCAAATGCTCCTAACTATAAGAGAACGGGAAATTTAGGATTTGCGGACATAAAGACTGAACGAGATGGAAGTGTTGAGATTATTCTCAGTCCGGAGCCTCCGCAAAAAGACAGTTCAACTAACTGGATACAACTGGACCCAGATGCAGGGTCGGTTTGTATAAGGCAGTTCTTCTATGACTGGGAAAATGAACAGAAAGCAGACTTAACAATAGAAAGAGTCGGGGCTAAGTATCCACCTCCTCCTGAAAGGCCTGAATTAATAGTTGACAAAGCTGAACTTCTGATCAAATGGCTTGACGAGGCGGGAACGTTCTGGGATCGGGTAATTCGGACATTTATGGAAAAACCAAATACAGTCACTTTTCTAAACCCACAAGAGAGTGACTGGGGAGGTCATGGAGGTCTTTCATATGGGATGGGTTCTATAGAAATTAAGCAGGATGAAGTTGCTCTACTAGAAGTAACACCTCCCGAATGCCATTTCTGGGGATTCCAACTAGGAAGTATCTATTGGGAGTCGATGGATTGGTGGAGGAGACAGTCCTCTTTAAATGGATTTCAAGCAAAATGCGACTCAGATGGCGTTTTCCGTTGTCTTATATCAGCTAAAGATCCAGGGGTTTACAATTGGCTTGATACAGCTGGCTATTCACAGTTGACAATCATGGGTAGGTGGCTTCATGCACGGGATTTTCCTCAACCGACGATTAAAGTTTTTCCTTATGAGGAAATCGGAAAGTTTCTTCCTGAAGATACAAGCAAGGTCAGTCTGGAAGAAAGAAGTGAGATTATCAGAAATCGGAACGTAGCTGCGCAAAAGATCCTAGGACTCTAATTCCGCTTTGCGAGACGTATATGCAGTCAAGCTATGGTCTAGCAAGGGGGTTACTGTGAAAAGGTTATTATTTGGTGCTAACTGTTTTTTGATAGTTCTTGTTACTGCCTGTGGGGGAGGGCAGGAAGAAGTCAATTCAAACGTGTCGGCCACAACGGCAGCTCCAACCACGACAGCAGCTCCAACCACGACAGTAGCTCC
>DBFL01000043.1:18387-23821 GCA_002294285.1 Candidatus Neomicrothrix sp. UBA881 | reverse complement strand
AGCTCCGGCCACGACAGCAGCCCCAACTACAACGGCAGCTCCGACCACAACCAGTGCAGCGCCAATTGTTCTGACAGACTCCTTTAGAGGTGTCACTTCTGAAACGATAAAAGTTGGTTTTACTTCAATTGATTTCGAAACCTTTAATGAGCAATTTCCTGGCTTAAATCTGACGTATGCAAATTATCCGCCAATGGTGGATGTGCTTATAGAAGATCTAAACGCAAGAGGTGGGATTTTAGGCAGAAAAATAGAAATAATCCATCGCTTGTTTTTACCCGTCGGGCCTCTAACTGCTGAAGTCGCATGTGTTGAATTAACAGAAGATGAAGAAGTTTTTGCGGTGCTGAATGGTTTCGCTGGACCAGGAGCCGAAGGAGTGAACGAGTGTTTCACCGACACCTATGAGACCATTCTCGTGGGAGCTAAACCAACCCTTGAACAGCTGGAAAGAGCACGGGCTTCCTGGATAACTACTGATATGAATTTGAGCAGGCGTGGACAAGCATTTGTGAGCCTCTTAAGACAAACTGAAAGCCTTGAAAGCCTTGGAAAAGTAATGATTTGGGGTGCAGATCCTGAATCTGAACCGGTTATGGCTGAAGTGAAAGAGTTGCTTGAAGCGGAAGGTGTTTCGGTCCCGGTCGTGACATCGAATGAAAATACAGGTGACGAAACAGCCACTATTGCGTTCTTAGAGGTTGTGCTTGAAAAGGCCAGAAGCGAAGGTGTTTCGACAATTTGGTTCGTAGGAGAAGCAATTTATGCAATGGAGTACCTTTTCGCTTTAGGCGACGAATTTAATCTCCTATTACATAACGGTGATTCACTAAATATGTGGTCTCAAGAACCACCTCCAGAAATTGAAAATTCTGGATTGATTCTTACAAATAAGGCTTTCGACAGTCGTGAAGACCCATCTTTCGCCCATTGCATGGATCTTGTAGAAGAAGCTTTAGAAATTCAGGTCAGGCCCCCAGATAAGCTCGCTCCCGAAGAGACAAATTATTGGCCAGGAACAGCAGGACCCTGCCAATTCATAGCTTTGTTTGAAGCTGTGGCGACTGCAGCGGGTCCAGACCTGACGAATGAAACTTTCGCAAAAGCTGCAGCTGATATCGGTGATTTTTCATTACCAGGTTACAAATATGTTTCACTCGGATCTGACAAGTTTGATGCAAGAGACTCTCTAATATTGGGACGTTGGAACAAAGACGAGGGTCAATGGGAAGCTATTTCAGAAGAAATAAATACATCGAAATAAGGTTTAATTTTAAGAATATTATTAGCTTTATGTCAGAACTAGGTTAAGCCGTCTTTGACTTTTGTTATCGTGGAAATTCGCTATGCATCCAATGAGTAGGAGTTGACATATATATGGATGAAGAAAAAGAATTCCGGACTATGTCAGGGGTTCCAGTTGGATCTGTGTATGGTAGCGGGCCATTACCTGGCGAGTTTCCATACACCCGTGGGATACATGCCGGCATGTACAGGGACCGGTTATGGACAATGAGAATGTTTGCTGGTTTTGGAACAGCCGAAGACACCAACGCCCGCTTTAAAGAGTTATTACGAGCCGGTGGCACAGGCCTTTCAACAGCTTTTGATATGCCGACACTCATGGGCCGCGATTCTGACAATGAATGGTCTATAGGTGAAGTAGGACGTGCAGGAGTTGCGGTCGACACCCTTGACGACATGATTGACCTTTTTGCTGATATTGACTTGGGTCAAGTATCAACTTCAATGACGATAAATGGTCCGGCAGCAATTCTCTTAGCGATGTATGTAGCAGTTGCTGAACAAGGGGGAGTAGAAAGGTCAAAACTCAACGGCACACTTCAGAATGACATACTCAAGGAATATCAGGCCCAAAAAGAGTACATTTTTCCACCTCGTCCATCAGTGCGTTTGGTAAGTGATGTAGTTGGTTTTACCACAAATGAAATGCCACGTTGGAATCCTATTTCGATTTCCGGCTATCACATCCGAGAAGCCGGTTCCACCGCTGCACAGGAGCTTGCATTCACGTTGGCTAATGGATTTGCTTACGTAGAAGCGGCGCAGAATGCCGGCCTTAAGGTTGATGATTTCGCCCCGAGACTAAGCTTTTTCTTCAATAGCCATTCGGACTTTTTTGAAGAGATAGGAAAGTTTCGCGCAGCGAGAAGAATATGGGCGACATGGCTCCGCGATAGATACGGAGCGAAAGACGAGAGAAGTTTAAAACTTCGTTTTCATACGCAGACTGCGGGAGTTTCACTAACAGCTCAACAGCCTGAAATAAATATCGCGCGTGTCGCAATTCAAGCTCTTGCAGGTGTCATGGGAGGGACGCAGAGTCTACACACAGACAGTTATGACGAAGCTTTGGCTCTTCCGACTGAAGACGCCGCAAGGATAGCTTTGCGCACACAACAGATCGTCGCCCATGAAACAGGGGTAGTTAATGTTGCAGACCCACTGGGAGGCTCGGATTATGTCGAATGGATGACAGACGAAATGGAAAGACAAGCTGAAGACATCTTTAACCATTTGGATGAGCTTGGTAACGGTTCGATTCTTGAGGGAGTATACGCCGGCATAGAAAACGGATGGTTTGTGGGTGAAATAGCAGATGCCGCATATCGTTTCGAAAGAGAAGTCAACAACAGTGATCGTCTCATAGTAGGTGTCAATTCCTTTACTGAAGGAGGAGATGAAAATGTTGATTTGCTCAGCATCGATCCCGGCACTGAAGACATCCAGTTAAAAAGATTGGCTGAAATAAAACAGTCCAGAGATAGTGATTTGGTGCAAAAAGCTTTAACGAGGCTTTCTACAGAAGCCGCTGATCCTGAAATTAACCTAATGCCAGCAATAATTGAAGCAGTCAAAGTTAGAGCAACAGAAGGTGAGATCGTGAATGCGCTTGAATCAGTTTTTGGAACTTACGTAGAAAAGGCGTTCGTATGACAAAAAATGAAAATGAACCTATACGAATAGTCCTGGCCAAGCTGGGACTTGATGGACATGATAGAGGTTTGAAAGTTGTAGCAAGAATGTTAAGGGATGCCGGTATGGAAGTTGTCTATTTAGGTTTGAGACAGACTACCGAAATGGTAGTTACTGCTGTGGAACAAGAAGACGCAGACGCTGTAGGCATATCAATGCATAATGCGGGGCATTTGACACTAGCACCGAGAATAGTAGACGCACTGAAAGACGCAGGGCTTGACGTTCCAGTTGTGGTTGGAGGGATAGTCCCTGAAAGTGACTTGCCAGCTATGACTGAAGCGGGAGTGGCTGGAGTGCTTGGTCCCGGTGCTTCTGCCGAAGAAGTAGCAGCATGTGTGCGTGAGGCAGTGGCCACCCGTGGCAAGTGAAGACTCAAAAATAAATTCACTTGTAGACGCAGCCAGTGAAGGTGACAGGCGTTCGATCGCTCGGTTATTGACTCTTGTTGAAAGAGGCGGCATTTCTGCTGAAATTGTCGCTGAAGCAACTCACCCACTTGCAGGCAAATCACATGTAATAGGAATCACAGGGGCTCCAGGAGCCGGAAAGTCAACTCTCACAGCATATTTAGCAAGAGATCTAGCAGAATCTGATCATAAACCCGCAGTATTGGCAGTTGACCCATCATCACCTCTTACAGGAGGCGCAATCCTAGGTGATCGCGTAAGAATGGAAGAAGCTTCAGGAGCAGGTGCTTTTATTCGTTCGATGGCGACAAGAGGACATGCTGGCGGGTTGGCGCTAGCAGTTCCAGGCATGGTCAGAGTATTTGACGCTTTCGGATTTGATCCAATAATCATTGAAACAGTCGGAGTAGGTCAAGTTGAAGTTGACGTAGCTTCAGCGGCTGACACGGTGGTAGTGGTAGTTACATCAGGTTGGGGTGATGCAGTGCAAGCAAATAAAGCTGGATTGCTTGAAATCGCTGACCTTTTCGTAGTTAACAAAGCTGATCGGCCCGGAGCTAAAGACGCTAAAAGAGACCTTGAATTGATGATTGATTTATCGCAAGTAACTGGTCAGGCAGTAAGAAGGCCAGAAATTATTATGACAACAGCAACTGAAGGCGAAGGATTGGATGAGTTACAGAAGGCTGTTTCAGAACATCAACAGTTCTTACTACAGGACGATCAAATTTCTTTGAGACGCTCAAAACGTTGGAAAGCTGAAGTTAGCTCACGACTAGAATATTTACTCTTAGAGATTTCAAAAAATTCAATCGAAAATATAGAAGAAAATCAAAGCTCTCCTCCCAATTCAGTGGCCAATGAGTTGCTAAAAAAACTTTTAAATAAAGATGAATTGCATTAAATCAAGTAGAAACAACCCACGTGAGTTAAGATCTGAACCTTGAAATCAAAACTTCGTTCAATTTTTGAACGCCTATTCCGAAACTATGCACAGCGACTCCTCCGTTATATGGGAGTGACTGTTGTCAATACCATTGTCGGTCAGACCGTCCTCTTTATTTTCCATGCAGTGATTGGATTGCCAGGGATGATCGCCAATGCATGTGCAGTAGCGATAAGCACCATCCCTGCCTACTTACTAAGTCGCAACTACGTGTGGGAACAACCTAGAGGAGACCATTCAGTAGGAGGGGAGATAGCCCCATTTTGGATGTTGGCGTTTGCCGGACTGGCACTTTCCACAGCAGTAGTAGGTGTTGTAGATGGAATTTTCGGTGGCACTTGGTCAGTTCAAATTGCAAATGCTTCTGCTTACGGCACTTTATGGATTGTCAGATTCCTGATCATCGAACATCTTCTTTGGGGAGACTCAGATAAAGACCCTTCAAGTGAAGAAAAACTTGTGGGCTGATCTTGGGAAATAGGGAAGCTTTACTGTTCGAACTTGCTGAAGAAGTAAAAGGCTTTATGCCTACCAATGAAGGGCTAGCACTTAACCAGCATGGAAACACGGTCGAAACTGAAGGACCTTTCCTTGAAGTTGGCAGTTATTGTGGGAAATCTGCGATTTACCTAGGGATTGCTGCAGAAAAAATGGGAAGAATCCTTTTTTCAGTTGATCATCACAGGGGTTCAGAAGAAAATCAACCAGGGTGGGAATGGCATGATCCTGAAATCGTCGACAAAGAAACTGGTTTGATAGACACTTTGCCTGAATTTAGAAGAAATATAAAGAAAGCAGATCTAGAAGGAACTGTCGTTGCAGTTGTTGGTGATTCACCACTGATAGCTAAAAACTGGACTACGCCTCTGTCGTTGCTATTTATTGACGGAGGGCACGGTTCAGAACCGGCACACGCTGATTATGAAAACTGGGTCCCGAAGCTTCTAACAGGAGGGAAACTTCTAATACATGATGTATTTGAAGATCCTAATGAAGGTGGGAGGCCGCCTTTTGAGATTTTTCAAAGGGCATTAAATTCAGGTTCTTTCCAAGAGATAGATGCAGTAGGTTCTCTGCGAGT
>DBFL01000043.1:7841-17992 GCA_002294285.1 Candidatus Neomicrothrix sp. UBA881 | reverse complement strand
CTAATAATCTCAGGGAGTCCAGCACGGTTTGTAAAAATGCCTGAAGCAGGGCTTGATTGAGATATTGCGTCAGCAGCCAGAATAACAGCGGCTGCCGAATAGGTTGTTTTTTCATTTTCAGGGAAAGATTGTTTTTCTGGGTGCACTAATCCAGTCAAATAATGGCCATCTGACTGCCTCATAAATTGGCTCCAACGGAAAAGCGATTCAGCTTTTTGATTATCCCCAACTACTAGATAGGCAATTGAGCATTCACATGTTTCAGCTGTTGTTACCCACGGCTGGTCACTGACACATCGGATTCCCATATCTTCCATAATGAACAGTTCCGCTTTTTCGGAAAGAATGGATTTGCCTTGATCACCAGTAACAACTCCGGAGAGCACCGGATAGTACCAATCCATCGCCCACCTCTCTTTAGGTGCAAATGCTTTGTCAGGATACTTACGAACGACATGAGCAAGATTGGCAAGCGACAATTCCCAGTCCGGTCTTTCATGTCCTAGTTCCTCAGCAGTTGAAATCGCACAGCGTAAACTGTGGCAAATACTTGATGAACCTGTAAGAAGTGAATAAGACCAGGGGGTCCCATCGGGGTGCATAGCCCAAATTATTTCCCCGCGTGGAGTCTGTAGATCAAGCACAAAATCGATTGCAGGTTCCACGACTTTCCACATGGTTTCAAGAAAACCGCGGTCATGAGTCATAAGCCAGTGATGCCAAACTCCCGTTGCAACATAGGCGACTACGTTCGAGTCATGTTTTGGATCTTCGACACCGTTTTCAAGGTAGTAGTGATGCCATGCCCCATTTGGCAATTGATTGTCTTGTAACCACACATAAGCTTTTTCTGCGGCATCTAAATGACCTGTTACTGCAAGTGCCATTGCTGCTTCCACATGATTCCAAGGGTCAGAATGACCGCCTGGGAACCAAGGGATCATTCCATCTGAAAGTTGCCAATCAATGATTGCTTCAGCAGTTGCAACCAACTCTTCAGTACTTACTACATTCGGAACATCAGGAAGAGACATTATTAGCCTCCAGTAGTGGTTTAGATGCGTAAATAACCAAACTTTTACCCAAGAAAGGGCTAAGGATTTTTTCTAAAACTCTAGTTATCCAAGGTGATTTCTCAATATCCCATGCAAGAACCTGATGATAAATTCTGACCAGAAAATTGTCTTGTATAGGTTTATTTGGACCTATTATGCAACGAAGCCACCAGTAAGGACTGTGAAGTGCATGAACACGGTGGTGTCCCTTGGGTTCCAGTCCGGTATCAGAAATCATTTTCGTCAGTTCTTTTCTTTTGTAAATACGAACATGACCCCCGACCGCCTTCGGAGCGTAGTAATCATCTGAAAGAGACCAGCATATTTTTTCAGGGAAACGTGATGGGATTGTGATAGCTATAGTTCCTCCCGGGCTTAAAACACGACCGAGTTCATTTAGAGCTATGGAATCGTTATCAATGTGTTCCATGACTTCAGAGCAAATAATTCGGTCAAAAGAATGATCCGAAAAAGGCAGTTTAGTGGCATCTCCATTAGTGGTTTCTATTGCGATCGGGGGTTCTATTTCACCTTGTTCATACATCACACCCGCGACTGCTCTGACTTGCTTTAGTTCCTCAAAACCCAAATCACATGCGACCACTGAAGCCCCGCGTCTTAAAGCTTCATATGCATGACGCCCAAAGCCACAACCCATATCCAGAATTCGATCCCCAGACTTAACTCCTAAAAGGTCATAATCAGCAGTCAACATGACAACTATCCTTTGCTTTCAGATAGAAGAGAACGGTATTGTTCCACTGTTCTCAAAGCCGTATGGTGCCAACTCCAATTTTCAATGACTCTACGTCTTCCGTTTTCACCAACCCTTGCTTGATCTTCAGGGTTATCCAGAACTTTTCCAATCATTGAAGCCAGCGCTTCACTGTCACCAGGTGGGACTTGAAAACAAGTTTCGTTATGAGGCCCGGCTACTTCAGGTAGAGCCCCACCGGTGGTGGTAACTAACGGGACACCACAAGACATAGCCTCAATAGCAGGCAATGAGAAACCTTCATAGAGAGACGGGACCACAGCAATTTCTGCTTCACTGTAAAGTTCAACAATCCGATCATCAGAAACTCCATGCACCCAACTCACGCAATCAGTTAAACCGAGTTCATCGATGACATCCGTAGAAGAACTGCCTTCCGAGGGTTTGCCGATAATTACCAGTTCAACATCGCGTTCAGTTTTTAGTTTTGCTATAGCTTCAAGGAGGTATTTAAGTCCTTTCATAGCTACATCGGCACTCGCAGTTGTAAGAATCATCCCGGGTTTTCTTTGCACTCCTTGAACAGGCGCGAATATTTCAGGATCAACACCAACGGGAACGACATGAATGCGTTCAGGGTCGACCTTGTGATCTGCTGATATGTCAACTTTTGACGATTCTGAAACAGTCATAACACGGTGCATACGTTTTGCTACCCGAGTTTGCATTTTTGTAAATGCATACCAACGTCTTTTTGAAAATGACTCGAAAAGAGTTCTTGAATGTGCAATCTCAAGGCGTCTGTCAACTGTTATTGGATGGTGAATAGTGGATAGTAGGGGAAAACCGGCTTTTTGGAGAAGTGTTAACCCCCAACCTAAGCACTGGTTGTCATGAACAAGATCGAATTCGTCTCTTCTTGACTTCAAATACTCCCAAGCCCTCAAGCTGAACGATAGTGGTTCTGAAAAATTGCCTGTGTTGAAACTAGCTACCTCTACGAAGTCCCATTTGGTCTTCAATTCCCAAATTCTTGGTTTTCTCATCGGAAAGTGGTCATTAAAGATATCTAGACTTGGCAGACGAACTAGTTCTACACGCTCGTCCAACTCCGGGTATGGTTGGCCTGAAAGCACTACAACGCTGTGTCCCAAATCTGTAAGAGCTTTAGTTAAGTGACGCGTGTAGATACCCTGACCACCGCAATGTGGCTTACCTCTGTATGAGAGGTAAGCAATGCGCAGTCTACGATCACTATCAACAGTGCTATTCGCGGAATTAGGCATTAGAACATTCTCGCTGGATTTTTTCCCGATTACTCACTATGAATTAGATACTGTTTAGTTATGAGAGCTTTAGTGCAAAGAGTCGTAAAAGCCACTGTAAGGGTTGAAAATCAGACAGTAGGTGCGATTGCTCAAGGATTATGTGTTTTTGTAGGTGTAACTCATGAAGACAGTTTTGAGGAGTCTGATCAACTAGTAAAAAAAATTGTTTCTTTAAGAATTATGGACGATGAAAATGGTGTGATGAATAAATCTGTTATCGACGTTGATGGAGAAATTTTGATTGTGAGCCAGTTCACTCTTTACGGAGATACCTCTAAAGGGCGTCGACCAGGATGGTCAGCGGCTGCAGCACCTGACCATGCTGAACCCCTAATTGAAAGAGTAGTAGAGGGCGTAAAAGCAGCTGGAGTAGTTGTAGAAACAGGAAGATTTCGTGAACATATGCAAGTAGAACTGATTAATGATGGTCCGGCAACATTGATGATTGAAATTTGAACAAGAGACTATTTAGTTTCTACTGAAAAAGTGGGGGCGTCGTCCCCAAGCAAAGAGAAGTAATGAAATCAACATCATCGGCCAAATACCCGTTTGTGTATACCAAGTATTACCAGAACGTAACCCCACTGTTTTCTGGATTACAGCTTGTTCACTGATTCCAGTCCGATCTAAAACCTTGCCTGACGGGTCAACAATCGCACTAAACCCGGTAGGAGCAGATTGAAGTACCCATCGACCTGTTTCGATGGCTCTTAGTTGACTCGATGCTATTTGCTGGCTTTGTACTTGTGTCAGCCAGTAACTAGCTCCATTTGTCGGATTAATAATTATTTTGGCGTCATGATCTGCTGCCTCACGTGCTCTTTCCTCGAAAAATACTTCCCAAGAAATAACCACTCCAAGTTTCCCAAGTGAAGTTTCAATTACAGCAGGTTCAGTTCCAGGAAGGACATCCCGAGCTGGGAGGCTGTCTTTGGCAAAGCGCTCCACAAAGCTTCTTAAAGGAACAAATTCGCCAAATGGCACAGTTCTTACTTTGTCGAATTTTCCAGCGATCTGACCATCTGGTTCTAATACTTCCACATAGTTCAAATTTGAATCTGAATTTTCCGGGTCTTGATGGAACCATCCTGCAGCAAAAACTGTGTCAAGAGACTGTGAGATATCCTCAAGTGTTGAACGAGCATCATCCGCGTACAGACGGCTCGGGTTTCTGTCGGCTTTTGGAAGGTCGGGGTCGGGGTTAACAACATTTTCTGGCCATACAACTAAATCCACTGGAGTTTGAACGCTTTCAGTTGCAGAAACCTGATTGGCAAAAACTATTGCTGCACCTGTTGGAGTTGCTCGAGTTCGCTGTGGTCCTCCACCTTGCACCACAGCAACATTTATACTTTCAACCTCGCGGCCATCAGGTGCGACAGTGGTAATTGTCCCAATCGCAATAGTTAACAGCAATGCAAAAATTATAGGTTTTACTGCTTTTTTCGGAGAGCGAATCACAGAACTTATTAGGCAACCGGCAGCAGTAGTTATTGCAACAATTAGTAGCGGCCCAGCTACTTTGGCTACAGGCGCAATAGGGCCTGAAGCTTGTCCTATAGGAATTGTCGCAAGTGGAACACCTCCAAAAGGAAATCTCCAACGAGCTAACTCAATTAGTGTCATTATTCCAATAAGAGCTAATTGCCTTCCTTTTTTGGGTGGAACCAAAGCCATTCCAAGACCAATAAAGCTCGAGTGGATAAGTGCCGCGGCTATCCAACCAGGCAAGGTTAGATCAATCATCCAAAAAGTAGCTGGCAACAGCCAAGCCAGACCTGTAAGGAAACCCCTGCTGAACCTTTTCTTCGCAGATTTGTTAGCCAAAGAAGAATCTAAAATTGCTATACCTATAAAAGCACACGGCCAAAAACCCCAGGGTGGAACAGACGCTGCAATTAGTAGCCCAGCAGCAACAGACTTGATCAGGCCAAAGCTAAATAGGGTTTTTATCAATTTCTTCCAAACCGTTCTAAAACTCTAGTTGCAGCTTCATTTCCTGAACGGATAGACGCAGGAATTCCAACCCCAAAATGGTAAGAGCCTGAAAGAAAAATTCCTGGTGTTTCAACTTCAAGTATTGAAAGTGTTTCTTCCAATTTTTGTAAGTGTCCAACTTCAAACTGGGCTAAAGCTTTAGGCCAGCGGTTTATGCGAAATTCAAGAGGAGGTTTTTCCACACCCAAAGTTGTTTTTAAGTCATCCATCAAACATTCAACAAGTTCTTCGTCATCGAGCGTCTCATGTCTTTGATCGTCAATACGGCCAGTTGAAACCCTCATTAGTGTTTTAGTCCCATCATTGAGATGAGTCCACTTATTACCTGAAAAAGAACATGCCGTCATTAACTTCCCTGAAGATCTAGGAACTAGAAAACCGCTTTCATTTTCCGGAATTTCTACGTCCAATGTCTCGAAAGCAAAACTGACCAGTGAAACCGAAGCATGTTCTATTTCAGAAAGTCGAGTACTGACAGTTAGTGAAAGTGGGTGAAGCAGATTTGCGGCATCCTGAGCGGAGTTCGTTAAAACTACTGCATCGACAATTTCTGATCCAGTAGATGTTTTTACAATCCATTGTTCTTTAGAAGGTTCTATAGAGGTAACACTTTCAGTTTTTCGAATTGAACCAACAATTTTCTCAGCGAGTTTTTTAACAATGTGCCCCATTCCTTCAGGGTGGGTGTAGAAAACCGGTGATTCTGGATCAGTTTTCTCATAAGTTTCCTTAAGTGCTGTCACTAAACCGTCCTTGTGTCTGGCGGCTTCCAAAAGATGTGGAGCCATAGTCGCACAGCTCATAGCGTCTGCCTTTCCTGCGTTAATACCGCTCAAAAGAGGATCCACAAAGTTTTCAAAAACTGAATCGCCGACACAGTTGCGAACCAAAGAGCCGATCGAAATGTCAGTTTCACCAGTGATGGTATTTTCGGGTATACCTCCATCCCGAATTTTTTGACTGTCTTCCGCACTTAAAACATCAGATGCTTCTGAGTCAGGGTAAAGAGGAATACCAAGAACATTCGGAGATGGAAGAGGAATCAGTGAACCGTTTGCCCAAATAGACGCCGAACGAGAACGAGGTGAAACAAACTCCTCGGAAATACCGACTTCATCAAAAAGTTCTACAGCCCAAGGTGCTCTGGCTAAGAAGGCATCTGCTCCTTCATCTAATTGAAAACCGGCAAAATTACTTGTTCTCAGTTTTCCACCAATTTTTTCATCAGTTTCGAAAATAACGACTTCGAAATCCTCACTTTTTTTCGAAAGACGGTAAGCGACTGTCAAACCTGTAATCCCAGCCCCCACTACCGCAACTCTTTTCTTATTCATTGGTTCTTTCTTGAAGTTCGTGTGAGTGGACCATTTCAACTACATGGGCGAGAATCGCGGGGTCGGTATCTGGGATAACTCCATGACCGAGATTAAAAATGTGACCTGGGTTGTCTTTATTAAGCGAAAGAATTTCATAAACAGCCTTTTCCACTTCTTCAACCGGACCCAAACAAATTTCAGGATCTAAATTCCCTTGGATAGCGATTTCATTACCTAATTTTCGCCTAGCAACATCTATAGGTGTGTTCGAGTCGATGCCCACTACATCAGCTCCCGCTTCGGCAATCAGGTTGAGAATTGGCTCTGTACCCAGCCCGAAGTGAATCTTTGGAATTAGAGGGTCATCAATTGATGAAAGTACTTTTTTACTGTAAGGGAAAACTTTCTCCTCATAGACCTCAGGATCAATCAAACCTGCCCAACTGTCAAATAATTGAATAGCTGAAGCGCCCGATTCGATTTGATGTTTCAGAGAGGAGACTGTGATTTCGGAAAGAATATCCATAAGTGAATCCCAAATAGCGGGCTCCTCCTCCATTAATGCTTTTGTTTTTTCAAGCGAACGTGAAGGCTTACCTTCGATTAGATAGGAAGCGACCGTGAAAGGAGCTCCGGCAAAGCCAATTACAGGAACAGGGCATTCCTTCGAGAGTATTTTTATTGTCTCTCCAACGTAAGACACATCAATTTCAGGCTCCAGTGGGCGTAACCGTTTGAGATCTCCGGAACTCCTGAAGGGTTTTTCTGCAACGGGGCCGACACCTGGCTGTATTTCAATTCCAAAATTGATCGAATAAACAGGAACCATGATGTCTGAGAAAAGTATCGCAGCGTCAACCCCGTATCTTTCAACGGGCTGAAGAGTTATTTGAGCGGCTCTCTCAGGATCTGAAGCAACTTCTAAAATGCTTCCAACTCCTCTAATTTTTCTGTATTCAGGAAGAGATCTTCCTGCTTGACGCATAAACCAAACAGGCACTCGAGAGTGATGCTCCCGCCTACACGCAGAAAGAAAATCTGATTCTTTTCCAAATTTTCCCTCTGAAAGATAAGAGTTCTCCATGATGGGATGCTACACAAGCATCGGCCAGTTATTTTCTTTCAGGTGAAGGTTGATTTAAATTTGGAGAAGTGACTTTTCTAGAAGTTCACGAGCCCTACTAGATTGCGGTTTGGCCAACCGTGCTATTGCTGATGTTTTTGATCTACGGAAAATATCCTCAGCAGCTTCTTTAGAGGATTCCAACTCGTTGCGGGCTAATAAATCAGAAGTTGTTGGCTCAAACGTTAAAACCTCTGTCCCATTTGAACGAATTTGCTCAATCTCTTTCTGTAGTGTTCTTGAATTCCATGCGACTGAAAGAGAACTATTCCTATGTGAACCTGTCAAAGTTGAAGACGACGAAATGATTACCAGATCAAGCTGTAAAGGGGCCAGCAAGTCTGCATTAGTCAATGAATGAACACCGCCATCGATATAACGTCTTCCATTAAGGTTTACCGGAATGAAACGACCCGGTATAGCAGAAGATGCTTGAACGGCGGTACCAACATCGACTTCCACGTCATCTCTGCCGAACACAACGCGTTTTCCTGAATCAAGATCGAGAGCGCACAACCAAGTTGGTTTCTCAGGCCACGGATCCGGATGGATCTGAGATGTTCTCTCCGCGAAAGAAGAACCGTCAAATTGACCCTCGGGTATTATTCCGGTGACAGCGACCATAGGCCTAGGCCGTCCACCCAGGAAAATTTCTTTTAGAACAAGAGAAGGTTTCGAAGGGATTTTACTGTTTCCAGAAAAACCTGGTTCGGGCACTTTGAGAGAAGTTGTTACACGATCAATTATTTCCTGACCTTCAGGAGTCATCGTGTCGTCTGTGTAATAGCAGGCCAAATCATGTGGGGAGATGCCAGCACGCAGAGAAACCGCTATAAGTGAACCTGCTGAGGTTCCCACGACCACGTCGGAAGTTCTGGAATCCCATCCTGTAACACTGCTTAGAGCATCCAGAACACCGCTGTGGTGAGCGGCACCAGAAAATCCGCCCGCACTTAAGACCAGACCTATAGTTGTCATTCCACTATATTCGCGCATCTGTTTTAGCTTTGCTGACTCATGCTCAAAGTAGATTTTTAGACCCCTTTTGTGTTTTTTGAGTACACGATAGGATTAGAACCCTGTCAATTTACGTTTAAAGGCAAAATTTAGCCTTTTTACAATAAACAAGACTTTGGGGGTACTTATCTCAAGCGAGTTAGAAGCCGAACAGGCTTACGTGGATCATGCTTATGAATGCTTGGAGGCTGCAAAAGAGAGGGTATTTGACCTCACTTCAATGGTTGAAGTAGGCAAAGGAGGCACGAATCAAGCGCGTGTCGAGAGAGATGCCATTTGGGATTCCGTTTCTACACGTTTGGGCCAGCTAAACATGGGAGATGCCGCTCTTGTTTTTGGACGAATCGATCAAAATACTGACTCGGAAGTTTTTTATATCGGCAGAGTAGGTGTATGGGATGACAGCCAGGATCCGGTAGTAGTTGATTGGCGCGCACCTATAGCGGAGTCATTTTATAGAGCGACTGGATCCGACCCCATGGGTCTTGAGAGGCGCAGACATTTTGTGAGCCGAGGCAGAAATCTTCTCTCATTGGAAGATGAAATATTCGGTGACATTGAAAAATTTCGTGATGGAGAAGACTCTTCTTTGAAGGGTGAAGGCGCTCTCATAGCAGCTCTTGAAACGGCTCGAACTGGCCGGTTGCAAGACATCATAGGAACTATCCAAGGTGAGCAGGATGAAATAATCCGTGCTCCAATGTCAGGAGTGGTAGCAGTGCAAGGGGGCCCCGGCACTGGGAAAACGGTTGTAGCTTTACACAGAGCAGCCTATTTGTTGTACACGCACAGGTTTCCTCTTCAAGGGCAGGGTGTCCTTGTGGTGGGACCCAACCGTTTGTTTCTGGCCTACATCGAACAGGTTCTTCCATCGTTAGGAGAAGCCGGAGTTGAGATGGCTGCTCTGGGTGATTTAGTGGGAGCGATTCGAGTTGGAGATCACCGTGACACTGAAGAAGCATCGCGTTTGAAAGGTGATCTGGCAATGGTCAAATTTTTGACCCGTGCGACAAAAATTCGTCAACGCCCTCTACGAGAAGATCTAAGAGTTGGATACGGAGTTCAGTGGTTGCATATAACTGTTGAACAGACAGCTCAAATAGTCGCAGAAGCGCAGAGACGATATAGAACTCATAATGCCGCCCGCCGTTACATTGAAGAAGAGTTCTTCTCCACTCTTGCTTTAAGTTCAAATGAACTTATTGACAAAAAAACAGTTGAAAGCAGGCTCAAGGGGCAGATCGCCATAAGAGAAGCATTGGATTGGATGTGGCCTGTACTGACACCTTCACAGTTGTTAAACGACACTTTTGGTTCCCGCGCACTGATAAAAGTTTCTGATCCGGAACTCACTGAACAGGAAGTGGACTCTTTGTATAGAAGTCGAGAGTTCTTATCTAAGGAAATTACGTGGTCCGCTTCTGATGCAGCTCTTCTTGACGAGGCACTTGCGATCCTGGGACCAAGACCTGGTAAAAGAGAAGAAGACGCTGTTAGAACTTTCGGCCATATTGTGGTTGACGAGATTCAAGACCTTTCACCAATGGATTTAAGAATGCTTTCGAGAAGGTCTCTCAATGGTTCCATGACTGTAGTTGG
>DBFL01000043.1:1279-7461 GCA_002294285.1 Candidatus Neomicrothrix sp. UBA881 | reverse complement strand
TTACCGGATCGTAAAGAAGTTAATATGCGTGAACTAACAATTGGTTATCGAATTCCAGCACCGTTAATGGAGTTAGCAGCAAAGGTGCTTTCTGAAGCCGCCCCTGAATTAAAACCGCCTACTTCTGTTAGAAGCGACGGTGAGGCCCCGATTTTCATTGAGGTCGATGATTCGTTCGCGCCTCTTTCAGGTGTGATAACTGAAGAACTCAAAAAAACTGACTCTGGAAATCTTGCTGTGGTAGCAGCGAATTCACAAGTAGAAGAAATCGAAGAATTGCTGAATAGGGCAGAGATTGTTTTCGGACGCCCGAACCGTCGAGGATTAGACGAGCAAGTAGCAGTAGTTCCCGTGGGACTTGTTAAAGGGCTTGAAGTTGATGTTGTAATTGTTGTCGAGCCAAAAAGAATTATTGAAGAGCAGATTCAGGGAATGCGAGCTCTATACGTGGCTTTAACTCGTGCCACAAAACGGGTCATCGTTATTCACTCTGAAGAATTACCCGAAAATATGGAAACTTAATTTATTTAAGGCCCGATTTTTTTCAGTTTTGCCATTTCGTTGAAAAGCTCAATAGGTGTTTTGGCACTATTGTCGTCACCTAATTCTCTGAAAATTGCGTGCACATTCACAGCTATACGTTCCCATTCACCCCAGTCCTTAAAACCACCCAGATCTATCTCAGCTATCACTTCAGCAGCTGTCTGACCGTTAGCGTGCCGTTCTCGACACTCGTTATCAACAAAAGTGAGGTAATCACGAACGGCAGTAACCCCCGCTGCATCAGTTAAAGGACCGTGGCCTGGGATAATCACTTCAGCTTCTAATCCTAGAATGCGATCACATGCATCGATCCAGTTAGACACAGGACCGTCCCAGATTATTGGAGTTCCATGAATAAAAAGAATGTCACCACAGAAGACAGTTGCAGCATCTGGTAGGTGTACAAGCAAATCTCCAGATGTGTGGGCAGGTCCGACTTCTATTAGCTCTACTGTGCGACCACCAACATCGAGTTGCAATTCACCGCTGAAAGTACGGTCTGGTAAAGGTAATTCAATGTCACTAAATTCGAATGGTCCAAAAGCATCTTGTATATAAGAGTTAGTTGTTTCACCGAGATCTACTTTCATTAGAGCCTCTAAGGCCGATGGGGGGATTGCCTCCATTTCAACTGCCGCTGCGTTAGTGGTGATTATTTGAGCCCCGTTTTCACCACCAACGAGACTATTTCCGTAGCAATGATCACCATTCGCATGTGTGTTAACTACAACATTTATGGGATGTGCTGAAGTCACTGAAGACATCGAATCAAGCATGTTCTGAGTAAGTTTTAGATCAAAAAGAGTGTCTACTAGCAAGGATGACCATTCTGAAGCAATGAGTCCCGCATTGCTCCAACCCCAGCCGCCATCAGGTTGCAAATATGCGAAAACATTGTCAGCTACTTCATGCAGACCATGTGTGTAGGGAATGTTATTTAACTCTTTGTTCACCAAATCAACTTTAGGCGAAGCGAGTATTAATTTAAGGGTTTGTCAGTTGTGAGAAATAGCGTCAAGAACATTGAGTCTTGAAGCTCTAAATGCTGGGAGAATTGAAGCCAAAATTCCAAACAAACCTGAGATGAGCATGTAGCGCAATAGTGATCCAAAAGGTATCGAGAGGATGCTGACGAAACTGTCTGGTATTGCTGCTGTTGCGGCAATACCAAAGAACACTCCTATGGACACACCGAGAAGGCCTCCGAATAAAGCGATTATGACAGCTTCCCAGCGAACCATTCTTCTCATCTGGCGTCTTGTCATACCTACTGCCCTCAACAGGCCAAGCTCGCGAGTTTGTTCATAAACGGACAGTGCCAAGGTGTTGGTTATGCCTAACACGGCTATCAGCAATGAGAGAGCAAGAAAGGTGGTAATTACACTCAATACCTGGTCCAATTGTTGTTCGATCCCTTCGCGGTATTCAGCCCTGTCATCGACAGAGAGTTGCGGATACTCCTGTGTGTAGGTCTCAACGGAAGCCCTTGCTAGTTCTGGGTCAGCATCAGGGTTGAATAGAATACTTAGGAAGCTGTCTTGAGTTTGAGGGAAATAACGATCGAAAGTTTCTATATCGATAACCCAGTTGCCCAACATGGCATCATTTTCGAAAATTGCCGCGACTGTTAGAGATTCTTCATTGCCTCCTGGGAAGGTCACATAGATGGGGTCTCCTACTTTCAAACCTTTTTCCGTGGCAGGGTCTTCATGGATAAGAATTGTTCCTGCAGTCGTTGGTGCAGCAGGGTTTTCGGGTGACCCCTGACTTATCTCCAGATTCATATGAGACTCCATTAGGGCAAAATCAGTACTTGAAACGTCTTTCAAATCACCGTCCACACCTAAGGCATCAAAAGTCCACCTGTATGAGACAACAGAATCAATTAGATCCGGTCTAGCATCGCTTAACTCTCTTAGCTCATCTCCCAAGTCGCTTGAAAATCCTTGAAAATCGCCACCAAACCCATCTACTGAAACAACTAGATCCATAGAAGTACTGTCTTCTATCAAGTCAATAAAAGTTGCTTTCAATGAACTACTGACTACTGCAGCCAAACTTACGAGTGCTAACCCGATTGTAAGAGCGGCAGCTGTTGCAGCTGTACGCCTTGGCCTACGCGCAGCATTTTCTCTGGCAAGTCGTCCTGGGATTTTGAATAAACGCTGTATAGGTCTTCCGAAAAAATTTGCCACCGGTTTAGTAGCTATGGGGCTAAGCATGTAGACGCCACCAAAGCTAGATATAGCACCGGTACCTAGGAGCCATAGAATTCCTCCTGTATCCAAATCTAGAATCATCCCTAAAATCAATTCAGCGATACCGATCAAAGTAATGGCACCACCGAACAAGAGCCTTCTTCTAAGACTCGTCGGAGTGAAACTGATTTCTTCACGCATGGCGGCAATTGGGGCGATAGAGCGTGTACGGCGTGCGGGGAGTATCGAAGACAGCACTGTTGCGCCAATACTTACACAAGCTGCCACAATAATTGTCCTGGGCTTCATCGGTAATACACCCGGCAGAGCTCCAAAGCCTACGGATTCGAGCAATTCTCGTAAGCCGAGGGCGAGCAGGTACCCAACACCTAAACCTACTCCCGTCGCAATTACGCCGATTATTACAGCTTCTAAAATAACTGAACGGAAAACTTGACGTGTGGTAGCTCCAAGTGCGCGTAGAAGTGCTAGTTCACGTACGCGCTGACCAAGAACAATTGAAAACGTATTGTTTATTATGAAGGCGCTGACAATTACCGCAATAATCGCAAAAGCTAATAAAACACCCGATAGAACATTCAGAAAAGAGTTGAAGTCATCTCGTTGCTCTTCAATCAGAGTGTCTTTGTCTACAACTTCGAGTTGAATGTTCCCAAGAAAATCCAAAGCAGCTTTTTGCTCTTCAGGCAGTGCTGACATAGCTGCCAGAAAATCTTCTGCGAATAAGTCCAAGCGGTTTTGGATGCTGGCAGCGACCTTTCCATGATCAGATCCAGGCGAGACAGCTACGTTCAGGTAGTCATACGTTCCCTCATAGTCCAGAAAAATATGGGAGGTACGTTCTTCGAAAGCAGCAAGAGTTGCTCCAAAGTTTTTATTCTCTGTAGGTGATCGCCAGTTCGCAATCCCCGTGAGAGTAAAAAGACGGTTTCCTATTGGACCGCTTACTTTGTATACCTCACCGATTTCAAAATCAAAATCTTCAGCAGTTTTTTTGTCGACAATGAATTCACCCACAACCGAAGAATCGCCAATATCCCCAGTCCATTCAGGAGGTCTGCCCTCGTAGATAAAAAACTCTTGCAACGGACCGGAATCCGTGAAGTAGTTCATTCCAAATTGGGGAGCACCGCGAGTTGAAGTTGCTTTAGGGTTGCCTTCATCGTCAGTGACTATCGGAATCACGTTCCAAGCCATAATCTGACCGCTCACAGCTTCCACTCCTGGGATGTCGTCTGTGACTACTTCTAACAATTCTTCTGGTACAGGTAGTCGATTGAACCTCTCTCCGTCCTGCACGGAAGCACGAACATTGAAATCAACATCTCCGATTATGTCGACTGAAAGTTCATCAAAAGAACTGCGAAGTTTGTCTGTGAGTACAAACGATGTGGACATAAAAGCCACACCTAGGACAACGGCGAAAGTAGTCAGCGCATAACGGAGTTTCCTGCCGCGAATATTCCGAAGAGTGAGCCCAAACATGAATCAGTTGGAGAAGTTCTTTATGTTGTCCAGAATTTGATCAGCAGTCGGGTCTACCATCTCATCGACAATTTTTCCATCACCTAAAAAAAGTACTCGGTGGGCTCGTGCAGCTGCCTGTGCGTCGTGGGTGACCATGACCATCGTTTGATCAAGTTCTTCAACAGCGTGTCTGAGAAAATCTAGTACTTCGTCACCGGTTTTAGAATCAAGGTTTCCCGTTGGTTCATCGGCAAAAACTATCTCAGGTTTTGAAACAAGTGCTCTTGCGACAGCCACTCGTTGTTGCTGTCCGCCGGACAGTTCATCTGGTCGGTGTTTCAAACGGTCTGCGATACCTACCGCCTGTAGAACCTGATCCATCCATTCATTATCAGGTTTTGTTCCAGCAAGATCTAAAGGAAGGGTCGTGTTTTCCTTAGCAGTCAAAGTAGGCAAAAGATTAAATGCTTGAAAAACAAAACCGACCTTGTTTCTCCTCAGAAGAGTTAGGTCTTTGTCAGAAAGGCTTCCAAGTTCTGTTTCTCCGATATGAACCGTTCCTGAAGTGAGGTTGTCAAGACCGGCTGAACAATGCATGAGAGTTGATTTGCCGGATCCCGACGGTCCCATAATCGCAGTGAATTTTCCTTTTTCGAATTCGACTGTCACATCGTCGAGAGCGCGTACCTCTGTTTCCCCTGAACCATAGATTTTGCTGCCATTAGTGACGCGTGCTGCCGCGTTTGAATTGTTTGTAGACACAATAAAAGGATACGTTCTGATTAGGAAAAAAACGTGGGAGGCAGTGTGTCAGTTGACACTTTAAGAGATTTTTCTGACTATGACCTTGAAGAGGTTCTTGTTTTGAATAATTCAGCTGCACCGGCAGTAAATGAATTGACAGCCTCAGATTTGGAGTGGTTCGCAGAAGTTTCTCATCTTTTTCTGGTTTCAGAGAGGGAAGTAGATGAAAAAACTCAAATCACAGGATTTCTAATCGGTTTAACAGGGACTGGTGTTGACTATGAAAGCGTCAACTACAAATGGTTCACCAGCAGGTACGAAAGTTTCTTGTATGTAGATCGAGTAGTTGTAGATAGTTCCTCCTGGGGTCAGGGGAACGGTCGTCGTTTCTATGAAGCGCTTGTCAGCTCAGGTTCGAACGAACCTTTCATGTGCGCTGAAGTGAACATAAAACCCAGAAACGAAAGGTCACTAGCTTTTCATGAAAAATTCGGTTTCGTGCCTGTGGGGGAACAAGACACAGAAGGCGGTTCTAAAAGAGTTCGGATGATGGAATACAGAATTTAATTCTGTTCGTCTTTTACCAGTGTCATTCCTAAAGGTTTCTTGCCGGGAGAACCACAGTGCCAACACGGTTCAAGAGGTCTGCCTCGCCAGGTGACCTCACATTGTTGGCAGACAAGAGTAACCCTGTCGATCCAACTATCCCCGCCTTCATCACCCTCTATGGGTAGCAACGCCATACGCGCAAATTAACCAATTCACGCGCGTAGGGGTGTGATCCTCCCAATAAAGGCTTAACGTCAGGGGTCTAGGACAATAAAAAAAAGTAAAAAAAGGAAGTAATGATGGATGAAAACATCCCAAATCCAGATGGTTCAAGTGAACGCCGAACCCAGTTTGATGCGCCACCGCCGATGGTTATAGACCCTGAAAAAAATTATGTAGCTGAAATGGTTACAACAGCCGGAACGATGAAAATTTCTTTAAATTCAAGCCGAGCTCCAAAGACGGTCAACAATTTCGTTTTTCTGGCACGTTGGCATTATTACGATGGAATAATTTTTCACCGTGTAATAAGGGATTTCGTTATTCAAGGTGGAGATCCACAAGGTACAGGTATGGGTGGACCCGGATACCGGTTTGAAGATGAACTACCAAATAGCGGCGAATATCAGATCGGATCTTTAGCCATGGCCAATGCAGGTC
>DBFL01000043.1:529-894 GCA_002294285.1 Candidatus Neomicrothrix sp. UBA881 | reverse complement strand
CTATTCACTGTTTGGTCAAGTCATAGACGGATTAGAAGTTGCTGAAAAGATCCAGTCCACGCCCACAGGTCCGCAAGACCGACCCGTGGAAGACGTGGTTATCGAATCTGTGACAATTTCGGAGATCGAAGGTTAAATTCTCATTCCGTCGGTTCTTTAATTCTGGCTGCAAGGAATGCCGCTAACAGAGCGGTTATTCCGGCAGCTAGATGGATTGCCATAAAACGTGAACCACTGGTGCTTGTTCCAAGCATTGCTGTCGCAAGAGTTATACCGACAGTTCCCCCTACCATTTGAAGCATGTTCAAAGAGCCTCCTGCGACTCCGAGATCTTGATCCCCGGCGGCTAAAGTTGTGGTATTGGC
>DBFL01000043.1:0-138 GCA_002294285.1 Candidatus Neomicrothrix sp. UBA881 | reverse complement strand
AACCATTTTTGTTGTGCTCCCACACCGGCGATTAACATCGCTGTAGCGAAAACTAAACAGCCAGTTATCGAAACACGTCTAGCTCCTCTGTCTAAATCGTGTGTGCCGCCAAGTTTTGCCGCAATAGCGAAAGCCAAC
>DBFL01000095.1:2714-14176 GCA_002294285.1 Candidatus Neomicrothrix sp. UBA881 | reverse complement strand
GGTTGGGGGTTCGACTCCCTCCAGGCGCGCAACTCTCTTAAAAATTTATAAATGACAAAATCTGAAAAATAACAAGATTTTCGATTAATTAATCCCAAAAATTGTTTGTGGATTTTTTATTTCATTTAATTGTCTTGAGATGGGTTCATAGTCATCAGAGTTCATAGGTTTGTATCCATAAAGTTGTAATGCTGATTTAGTTGTTTCATCCAGCAAAGAAATGGCTTCTTCAATGGCCTCGTTTAAAACATTTCTTAATGAATTATTAGACCAGTTTGTTATAAGTGGTGGTGCTGGCATCGGTTGCGTTTTTCCTATTACTCTTAAAGCCTCAACTGCAGGTTCGTAATCAATCCCAAGATTCCACACAACTTCATCTATCGCTGCGATATCTGCTTTATTGTTCGCAATCGCTTTCATGGATTGACGATGTGAACCACAAACTTCAGTTTTTTCGAAAAACTTTCCTTGTTCAACAAACGGATTCACAGTTGCGAGTAACGCCCCGTAACCCGAATACGAATCGTCGCTGTTTATCGCGGCGATCTTGTTAAAAAAATCTTCAACTAACCGGCCTTCATCCTCTTCTCTACACACTATGACCGACCGGTATTGTCCAGGTTCACAGCCTTCTACTCCATAATCAAGAGCGCCTAAAACTTCAACTCGTCCTTGCAGTTCACGAACAGCGTTTAGTCCACAAGTTTGCCCAATTAGCAGATCAGTTGATAACCAGATTTCATAATGATCTTTTACACGCGTCAAATGTTGTGGTGCTGTAACGCTTTGTTTATTCAAATTTTCGACAATCATCTCCCAAAAAATATCATTGTGTTTTTGGACTTCAGGCCAGTCGTACATTGAAAGACCGGCTATCCCGTCATTCACTTTGCGCCTCTTTCAGATTTAAACATTGGGAATAAAACCCGAGCATATCTTTCTTGAATATTTCAGGCTGATCACCTATTCCACCTATATCAGCTCCTAAACGGCCATAACCCTGTTTCATCGCGTGTACGAAAATGTCGTAATCAACTAAATCTGCATTCGGCTGTTTTGTTTCCGGATCAATCATCGCTCCACTATCTTCTAAAAATAAAATGGGTGCTTCGGGAGCTACACGAGCTTCTGACATGTGATGCACGGGTTCATATCGGTCAAAACTATGATGCGCCCCATCGACTATGCGCATAGTCGCTTTTCCATGATTCACATTAATGGCTTGTATTTGAGTTTCTATTTGTTTTATTGACACCCAGTTATCTATTTCTCCTACAATTACTCGAACTTGCGTGTCACCGGTTTGAGAATTTTTAAATTGATGACCACACCACGGATAAACCGAATAAATAGCAGCAAAACCACTTTCTGAACCGATAATCGGATCAGCAAAATTTCGCATTGAAGCCATCAAGACCGCTGATCCACCTCGACTGTGTCCTTGGGCCGCAATTCTTTCCGCATCTATTAGAGGATGCTGAGACAATGTTTGATAAGTAACTAAAAGGTCATACGCAGATGCAGCAAAACTATATTGTGTCTGATTTTCAACAGTCGACTCTATAGATCTGGCCCCAAATGGATCGAGGAGAAAAACAGCATAACCTTCGCTAACCAACGTCTCAGTGTGTGCTTTATGATTAGGTCCTACTCCTAAACTTCCAGGAACGACCACTACTAACGGAAGAGGTTTATTTGTTTCAGGAATAAAGAGTTTCCCATCGATTGTCACCGTTTCACAATTTTCTATATCTGAAATTGCTTGAAAATAATTCTTCGGATTTCGACTTACTATTTCTACGTTCTTACCAACTACACCCGCATAGTTGACTTCTTGTTCTTTCCAACGTTCTTCTTGTTCCATTGCTTGCTCCTGATAACAAACCAATTAGTTATTAGCGTTCATCATCTCCGGTTCGATATTTTTTAGTGATCTCATCTAACTCAGCAACTATTTGTTCTGAAAGTGGATTAGCAACAGCGGCTATAGCATCATCAAGTTGTGTCGGATTCGTAGCCCCAACTATAGGAGAGGTAACAAATGGTTTAGCTAGAACCCATCCAATAGCTAATTGCGCCATAGTAATTCCTTCTTTTTCTGCAATTGGCTGAATTTGTTCAACTGTGTCATGAAATTCATCTCTCCAATATCTTTCCCTGTAGCGTTCTCCTTGTTCACTTTCTAAAGCAAACCTTGAACCTTCCCGCGGGGCGCTTCTTTTATGTTGGCCTGTTAAAAGACCTCCAGCTAGCGGATTGTAAGGTATGACACCGATCCGATCATGTTCACACAATGGAAAAAGTTCTCTTTCCATTTGACGAAATAAAAGGTTGTATCGAGGCTGCACAGTTTCGAATCGTTCTAGGTTAAGCGTTTCACTCCGACCGATGGAACGCGCAAGTAGCCATGCAGGATAATTTGAACAACCCAAATATCGTACTTTTCCCATTTTTACTAAATCGTCTAAAGCTCCGATTGTTTCATCTATTGGCGTTTGATAGTCGGGAAAATGAACTTGGTACAAATCAATAAAATCTGTTTGAAGCCTCTCAAGTGAAGCATCAACCGCATCGAAAATATGTCTACGACTTGAACCTCTTTGCCATGGCAAGGATCCCATTGGTGCCCAAAATTTTGTTGCTAAAACAACTTCGTCACGTTTTCCTTTAAGCCATTTTCCAATAATTCTTTCTGTGTCACCTATCGTTTCTTTACCGGAAGCGGGATACATGTCAGCAGTATCAATAAATGTGATTCCCTTATCTTTGGCTTTCTCAAGAATTGCATGCGAGGTTTTCTCGTCGCATTGGTTTCCAAATGTCATGGTCCCTAAACAAATCTTTGAGACGTTTAATCCTGTTCTGCCCAACTGTGAATGTTCCATCTCAAACACGGTACTAGCGAGTTTGTTTTTTAATAAACAAATCTCACTTGGAGCGCTTTATAAACTGTCTTTATATAGATGTCTTTTGGATAAATACATGAATGTAGACCAAAAATTAATTGATTTTGCTGTATCAATAGCTAAAGAAGCAGGAGAGTTAACACTTTCTTTTTTCAATGATTTAAATCTTGAAATCATTAAAAAGTCTGATGGTTCTCCTGTAACTGAGGCCGATAAGGGTGCTGAAAGATTGCTTAGACAAAGAATCACAGATTCTTTTCCCGATGATTCAATTATCGGGGAGGAAGAAGAAAATGTTTTTGGTTCTTCAGGCCGAACTTGGATATTAGATCCAATAGATGGAACTCAGTCATTTATAAATGGTGTTCCATTGTTTGCGAATCTTGTCGCTCTTGAAGATGAGCATGGTCCCGCTGTTGGTGTAATAAATCTTCCCGCTATTAATGAATGTGTTTGGGCGGGTAGAGGAACAGGGTGTTTCGCAGACGGCAAGCAAGCACATGTTTCATCTATTGAAACTCTCGATGAATCTTGTGTGGTAACCAGCGGAATTGACTATTGGTCTTCTTTATCTTTTTTTGAATCTTTATCAAAATCGGGAACCACTATTAGAACATGGGGCGACGCATATGGTTATGCACTGGTAGCAACTGGTCGTGTTGATGCGATGATTGATCCGATTGTTAACAAATGGGATGTTGCTCCAATGTTGACAATAATTCCCGAAGCTGGAGGAGTATTTACTGATTATAAAAATGTCGTAACCTCTGATGGGGGAAACGCTTTAGCGTCAAATAAAACCCTTCACCCTCTTTTATTAGCTTCTCTTACCGATTAAGCGTGTAAGGGTCATTAGGTGGTCGACCTATCCCCCTGCCGCAAGTAATTCCTGCTTCGGGAGCAGTTTCTCCGTCAACAAAAAAATCAACAAATGCCTCGAGTGTCCCTTCATCTGAAGTTTCTAACTCGATCCTTCTACCCCATGCCGTCGCGACTATTGGCGAACTCTGTTGAGAATGCGGTGATAACAAAATTTTTGGGTTTCCTGAAAACATGGTTGTTAACTTTATAATCTCTTCTTTTTCGATTTCTGGCTGATAAGTAACCCAAACCGCGCCGTGTTCAAGAGAGTGAACTGCTGCTTCATCTAGTAATTCAACTTTATAAATTCCGCACGTATGCCAAATTCCTAAATGGTCACCTCCGGCAGGTGGGATAGTCGGATAATCAACATTCTCATCTGTATGTTCACGTGAAGTTATTACTAGGTATTCGACTTCCTCTAACATTTCTTCCGTTGAAACTTCTACGGCAACATCATCTCCACTTCCACAAGCAGTAAACATGAACGTGAAAATGATAAGAATAGGAAAAAATTTTTTGAAATTTTGAAATAATTCTTCCATAAGGATTCCTCTAAATTGTTGTCTTTTCACCTTCGAAAATTTGCAAATCGATACTTCTTTTAGACAGTTCCGAAAGAAATTCAGATGGATCAACCATCAATCCAAGTGTAGACATATAGTTTGTCTTAATTTTTTTATTCAACAAAAATTCAACCGTTAAAGCTGTAACAGACGCGGCAGCCACTGCTGGACGTTCAGCAACCCCTAAAACAATATTCTCCTGAACACCATTTTTTCTCCCACGTAATTCAACTCTTATAGCACCAACACCTCCTTCACTGTGAGGCGGTGTGAGCATTGGAAAAAAAGCGGTAAACCTGTCTCTTCTTGTTGCTGCCATTTTTGCTGAGATTCTAGAGACTTTCGGGAAAACATGATGTAAAAGAATTGGATCCGCAAGTGAAGCGTTATAACAATCTTGTGGCCCTACAGGTTCAGGAAACCACAAAAGTTCTCTACCTGAACCTCCTAATCTCCTATCCCAACGATTTTCTCTCCACCCATAAGAACTCCGACTTAATGCACGATGATGAACAAGAGCGCATGCCGGACCACCAGTACCCATTTTTGACACATGAATCTCATCTATTTCATCTAGCATCCTTTTCCCATATGCAGCCAAAACACAGCTCAAACCCGGAGCGAATCCAGTTCCAACCGCTACCGGAACTTTAAAATTAAAAGCTTCTTCTTCTAATTTTAGAATTGACACTGTTTCCACTAAACCATCAGAAACAACAACTGTGGGTCTGCGTAATCTAATTGAATTTTTTACTGCCTCTAACTGTGTACCTCTAGGAGATGCTATGACCACAACATCTGCATCCATATTCTGTGAAAAAGGAAAATGTTCAACCGTTACACGCCCGCTAAGTGCTTTTGAAGCGGTACCGAGTTTTTCAGGTGAGATGTCTCTAATGGTTATTTGATCTACTGAATTTGATGCTAAAAGTTGTTGCGAGACTTTCGTTCCTACCGCTCCAGCTCCTATAACAAGTGCTCTCACTCTAAATACCAAAATTAGAAATTTTTTTCCAACCACCTGTTCTTTTTTCAACACCAGGCTCTTGGTTAAAACGTACCGCACCCGCAACTGCAGCAGCAGTAATTATCGCTGCTAAAGCACGCCTCAATTTATTCATTGTGGGCCCAGCTGGAATTGAACCAGCGACCTCACCCTTATCAGGGGTGCGCTCTAACCAACTGAGCTATAGCCCCGCAGTTTCAAGACGGTATCTCTATTACGAAGAAGGTCCTACTTACAAAATACTTGTATATAAATTTTTTTATACGCTATTCCTTATTTGTTAAAGTCAGTCGCTCACTTAAAGGTTTTTTTCTTCTTCTAATAGCAGTTTCTTCTTCAATAACCGTAACTCGAATTCCNNAACCGGACTGAGCTATGGGCCCTAATGTCAAAGAATGACTGCAAATCCTAAGTATTTAACTTTAAATGTTAAAAACTGTCGTTACTTATTATGTTGGTGGATTTTTTACTTCATCATAAATATCATCAGTTGATTTAATTTTTCTTCTTCGAACTGCTGTCTCTTCTTCAATCATCGTGAACCTGATTCCCCCTGTGAGATCACTAATCAGATTAAACAAAACAACTAAGACCACAGTTATCGCCGTACCGCCTACAACCATAATAAGCCCGCCTAAAAAGAAAATTTTCAAAATTTGATCGGAATCAAATTCAAATACTTCTAAAGCAAATAGATCTTCAATGAAATGACTCTACTTTTTCTATAGTTCCTGCATCTTCAGCTGTATTCCACAAAATTCTCACAGCTATTGAAGAAAGGCCCCAAATGCACGTATAAAAAATCAATCCAACTTTTAATGCGGACCAAGGTTCGATGTGGCGGAAAACCCTTCTTACTTTTCTAACTTTGTAACCAGGTTTTATATTTTGTGATTTAACTTCTTTTTGTTTAAGTGAATTCCAAAATTTAGGCTTGTTGCGTGACGATAGATTTTCCTGCCCCCACATCAATTCATCAGGCTGCCTTATAATTGACGACTCAACAATTTCATCGTTTTCTTCAGATTTACCGATTAGTTTTTTTAATCTTTTTGTCACCGTTGTAGAAGAAAGATCTTCACTTTCAGCTCTATCAAAAAAATCTTCTTCTGTTTCACTCACATTTACAGTTTAGAAGTCCAGCGCTCGTCAAACTTGTCGCTTCTAACATTAACACTCGATTTGTTACTCTTCGTTATCTGTAGGAGCAGGAGAAACTGCTGTAATTATCTCACCTTCACCAGGTGACATAACTCTCACACCAGTTGCATCTCTGCCTTGAATTGAGATTTCCGAAACAGCAAGTCTAATAATTTTTCCACTCGAAGTAACAGCAAGAATGTCATCATCTTCACTTACCACTAATGAACCTGCCACAGTTCCTCTAGAGTCTGTAGTTTTAATTCCTCTAACCCCAAGACCTCCTCTTCCTTTTACGGAAAAATCATCAATTACAGTTCGTTTTCCAAAACCTTCTGTTGTCAAATGCAACAACATTGACCCCTCTTTAGAAACCGAACATGAAATAAGACTGTCTCCAGAGCGAAACTTCATTCCATTAACTCCAGCAGCAGTTCTACCCATAGGTCTTATTTGTTCTTCATCAATTCTCAATGTTTGACCAAAAGATGAAACTAGAAAAATATGGTCTGAACCATTCGTGGGAACAACGCTGACCAACTCATCTCCTTCATTTAGCTTTATAGCGATTAATCCCGCTTTTAAAGAAGAATCATAAGCAGTGAATAATGTTTTCTTAACTCTTCCATTTTTGGTTGCAAAAAATAAAAACCTGTTTGTTTCATAATCTCTGGTATCCACTACAGCTTGGATTTTTTCATCTTGCTGTAATGGCAACAAATTAACAATTGCCGTTCCCCTAGCTGTGCGGCTCGCAGAAGGAACTTCATGCGCTTTTAATCTATAAACTTTCCCTTTATTTGAGAAGAAAAGAAGATACGCGTGGGCGGTTGTATGAATCATATGAGACAAAGCGTCTTCATCTTTTAGTTTGGCTCCAGTCACCCCTTTGCCGCCACGCCCCTGAGAGTTGAAATCAGAAAGAGCCATAGTTTTTACATAGCCGGCTGAGGTCATTGCAAAAATTAATTCCTCATCGTCTATGAGGTCTTCAATATCTAGTTCGCCGGGATCTGGAACAAATTCAGTTTTTCGTTCTGAGGAAAACTTTTCTTTCAATTCGAGTATCTCTTCTTTTATAACTGCTTTTATTTTTGCTTCTTGTGAAAGAATCGATTCAAGATCAGAAATGATTTTAGATAGTTCCTGCATTCTTTCTTCAAGTGTGCTTTTACCAAGACGAGTCAGTCGAACTAGTTGCATATCTAAGATGTGATTAGCTTGAATTTCAGTGAAACCATATTCGTCATTCATTAAACCTGTTCTAGCTTCAGAACGATCTGCTGAACTGCGAATCAAATCAATCACATCGTCTATTCTCTCTAAAGCTTTAATTAACCCTTCGGTTATATGAGCTTCGTCTTGTGCTTTTGCAAGACGATATTCACTTCTTCTTCTTATGACGACAATCTGGTGGTCTATATAAGCTTGTAGAAGTTCTACAAGGTTTAACGTCCTGGGAACCCCATCTACCAATGCAACAGTATTTACTGAAAATGTTGTTTGTAATGGTGTTCTTTTATAGAGATTATTTAATATAACTAAAGCTGGTGCATCCTTCTTAAGAGTTATAACAATACGAACAGCACCTTTCGCAGATTCGTCGTTAATATCTGCAATGCCTTCTATTTCACGAGCCTCAACAAGATCTCTAATTTTTGACATTATTAAATTGGGACTGGCTTGATATGGAAGTTCGCTTACTATGATTCGGTTTCTTTTTCCATCTTCTTCAATATCTGTTCTTGCTCTCATACGGATTGATCCGCGTCCGGTTGAATAAGCATCTCTTATACCTGTTTTGCCTAAAATTAAGGCACCTGTTGGGAAATCGGGTCCAGGAAGTATCTCTAAAATTTCATTAATAGTTGCTTCAGGATTATCAAGTAAGTGAACTGTCGCATCTATACATTCACCTAAATTATGAGTAGGAATATTCGTCGCCATGCCTACAGCAATTCCTTGACAACCATTAACTAACAGATTTGGAATTCTTGAAGGTAAAACATCTGGTTCCCTAAACTCACCTGAGTAATTATCAATAAAATCAACAGTGTTTTCATCTATTCCATCAAGTAGTGAAATTGCTCTTTGATCAAGTCGGCATTCTGTATATCTAGGAGCTGCAGGTGTGTCATCTGGCGAATATCCAAAATTACCTTTTGCCTCAATCAAAGGATCTCTAAGACTAAATGGTTGCCCCATCCTTACTAAAGAGTCGTATATTGCTGCATCACCATGTGGGTGATACTTACCCATTACTTCACCAACAACCCGAGCACATTTGATTGTTGGTCGATCAGGTCTTGCACCCAAATCATACATCCCCCAAAGAATCCTTCTGTGAACCGGCTTTAATCCATCTCTGGCATCAGGCAAAGCTCTTGAAACAATCACCGACATTGCATAATCAAGAAAAGATTGTTCCATTTCTTCTTGGATTGCAATTGGTTGAATTGATCCAGCTGAAGATTCTTCTGTTGTTTCTTCTTCGTTGTTAATTTCTTCAGACATTAGATATCAAGAAAACGAACATCGCGTGCGTTGGTTTGTATAAATTTTTTCCTACTATCAACATCTTCTCCCATCAATGTTGAAAAAACTTCATCAGCAACAGCGCCCATTTCAACAGTTACCTGTAAAAGACTTCTTCTTAAAGGATCCATCGTTGTATCCCAAAGTTCATCAAAATCCATTTCACCTAAACCTTTGAGTCGTTGAAATTCTTTTTTATGATCAGGACGATCCTCCAAAAAACTTGTTTTGGCGCTTTCATCCTTTAAATAAATCTTTTCTTTACCTACAACTGTTGAAAAAAGAGGTGGCTGAGCAATAAATATGTGTCCAGCATCAACAAGAGGTTTCATCTTTCTATAAAAAAAGGTTAATAGAAGGGTTCTAATGTGGCTTCCATCAACATCAGCATCACAAAGAAGAATAACTTTGTGATAACGAATTTTTTCCAAATCAAATTCTTCGTCGCCAAAACCTGCTCCCAATGCTTGAATCATTGTTTGAATTTCAGAATTCTGTAACATTCGATCAGCACGGGCTCTCTCAACGTTTAATATTTTTCCACGAAGGGGCAAAATAGCCATGGTTCTTGGATCTCTAGCTTGAATAGCTGATCCTCCGGCAGAGTCTCCTTCAACAATAAACAATTCTGATTCTCTTGGATCACGTGAAGAACAATCCTTTAATTTTTCTGGCATACCAGCACCGTCCAGTGCGGATTTACGTCTTGCTGACCGTCTTGCGTCTTGTGCTGCTAATCGAGCACGCTGAGCATTAATTGCTTTTTGTAGAATGATTTTCGCCTCAGCTGGATTTTCTTCAAGCCAATCTGAAAGTTTTTCGTTTGTTGTTTTTTGAACCAATGAACGGATTTCCACATTTCCTAACTTTGATTTTGTTTGTCCTTCAAACTGTGGTTCTCCCAAACGAACACTAATAATTGCGGTTAATCCTTCACGAATATCTTCACCTTGAAGATTGTCATCTTTGTCTTTAATCAAACCTTTCTTTTTCGCGTAACGATTCATCACCCCGGTTAATGCAGTCCTAAAACCTTCCTCATGCATTCCTCCTTCAATCGTGTTAATACCATTGGCAAAAGAATGAAGTCCGTCAGTGTTAAACCCTGTGTTCCATTGAAATGCTATTTCAACCTCTTGTCCGCCTTCTTGAATTTCAAAAAATCCAACTTTTGCAAAAAGTGACTCTTTACTCGCATTTACATGTTCAACAAAATCTTTAATACCACCGTCATATTTATAAACAATTTGCTCCTTGTTTGAAGCATCTGCTCTTAAATCAGAAAAACTTATTTGCAAACCCTTATTCAAAAAGGCCATCATTTGAAATCTCTCTAAAAGTGTTTGCGAACGAAAATTTACATCCTCGAAAATTTCAGCATCAGGCCAAAACCTAACAGTTGTACCCGTTCTATTGTCAGGCGCTTCGCCTGTTTCTTTTAATTTAGTTACGAGGTTCCCACCAGAAGAAAAATCCATATAGTGGCGTTTTTCATCTCGATCAATTTCAACTTCTACCTTTGATGAAAGAGCATTAACTACAGAAATACCAACACCATGAAGACCACCAGAAACCTTATAACCGTCACCACCAAATTTTCCTCCAGCATGAAGTTTTGTAAAGACAACCTCAGCAGCAGACATGTCAGATTCTTGATGATGTTTTCCAACTGGAATACCCCGACCATTATCAACAACTTGACAGCCACCGTCAGACATAACCATTACATCAATTTCTGAACAGTACCCGGCCATAGCTTCGTCAACCGAATTATCAACAACTTCCCAAACCAAATGATGCAGTCCAGATGGACCCGTTGAACCGATATACATGCCCGGCCTCTTACGAACAGCTTCTAACCCTTCAAGAACTGTTATTTGAGATGCGTTATAAGTGCTTTCGGAGCTGCTCATTTAACGCCCTTTTGCAGGTTTTTTTATTTGGAAATTTACGAGGTTTTTTCTATAAAACCGCAGGTCAGAGGGCAATAACACAACCTTCCCATCATAGCATTTAAGCCATTATCTAGGGTGTCAAAAACCTCTAAATTAAAGTATTTTTTTCAGTTTTTTTAACTATTTTAGATTTGTTCTAACACGAATCGAGGAGACTTTTTCGTTACCCACCACTTTTTCAATTTTTTCTAAAAGTTGGCTTTCTAACCAACTTATTTGACTTGCCCAAGCTGGATCATCTACACGAACAATAAGTTCAGAACCTTTGATTGCTACAGCAGAAATCTTTGAAGCCAAATCGGGACCAACTATGTCTTCCCATTGATCGACAATTGAAGTAATACTTTTAATGTCGGGAGTACCAAAATCTTTAAGCAGTTGTTCTAAAACAAGCCGCAGGTGTACGGGTTCATTGGTCATTCGTTTCGACACTGCCTTCTACTATGTGATAGTTGTGATCTGGATTCACCCCATGTGGTAGTTCACCCGTAGT
>DBFL01000095.1:1984-2334 GCA_002294285.1 Candidatus Neomicrothrix sp. UBA881 | reverse complement strand
TCATCAAGTTCAGAAAAAACATCATCTAAAAGCACAATTGGTTCTTGTTCGGTTGCCGTTTTAATAATTTCATGTCCAGCTAAACGTAACGCTAGAGCTAAGGATCTTTGTTCACCTTGAGAAGAATGGTTTTTTGACAATAATTTGTTTATGTTTATTTCAATATCGTCCCTGTGTGGACCAATAGTGGTAACACCTCTTCGAAGGTCTGTTTCTCGTTCTTGATTAAGGTTTTCTATTGTTTTTTCGTCATTCCAGCTTTGTTTATATTTTAAGTCAATGCTGTCTTGATTCTTTGTGAATGTTTTTAAGCAATATTCAATTTCGGGTTTTAATTTTTCAAGAAGTTC
>DBFL01000095.1:564-1579 GCA_002294285.1 Candidatus Neomicrothrix sp. UBA881 | reverse complement strand
TCTACCTTTTGCTTGTTTTAATAATGTGTTTCTTTGTTTTAAACATTTTTCAAAATTTGTTTTGATTGTTTGATTTTTTGGATGCAAATCAACTAGAAGTTCATCAAGATAGTTTCTTCTTTCTCCTGGACTTCCTTTGATTAATATGAGGTCTTCAGGACTAAAAATTGTTGTCTTAATTTTTTCATATAGTTCTTTTTTTTTGATTATTTTTTTCCCATTAACTTGAAGTTGGTTTCTATTAGAAACATTTAGTTTGACTTCTAATGTTGTTTTTCTTTCTTTATGAATAGTTTCAGCTCTAATAATTGCGTGATCTTTTCCATAAAAAATTAGAGCTTCGTTGGGTGCTCCACGAAAGGATTTTCCTTTTGCTAACCAGGCAATGGCTTCAAGAAGATTTGTTTTTCCATTTCCATTATTGCCAGTTATAACTGTTGTTCCTTTTTCAAACGTTAAATGACAATTTTCATAATTTCTGAAATTGTTTAGCCAAAGTTGGCTTAAATACATTTTATGAGACTCTTACTGGCATTAATAAATATAAAAAGCTGTCTTCGTCAACCCCTTTTAAAATCGCAGGTTTTAAAGCATCAGTTGTTTCTAAACAAATTTCTTCAGTGTTCATTACATCTAAACCATCAATTAAATAATCTGGGTTAAAAGCAACTGTAATTTCTTCACCGGAATAATTTCCGTCAATTTTTTCTGTTGCTTGTCCTATGTCTTGTTCAATTGCTAATAATTCAATTTTTTTATCAGACATAATTAATCGAATGGGTGTTGTTTCTCTTGCTAATAGTTTGACTCTTTGTAAAGCAGCAAGTAGTTCCTCTCGGTTTATTACAAGTTTGTTCTTATTTTTATCAGGAATAAGTCCTTTGTAATTTGGAAACTCTCCTTCAATTAAACGAGTAACAATATCTACGTTTTGAATTTTGAATACTGCTTCTTTTTCTCCCAGGGTAATTTCTAATTCGTCATCATTATCAAGAACACGTTTAACAACATCTAA
>DBFL01000095.1:0-218 GCA_002294285.1 Candidatus Neomicrothrix sp. UBA881 | reverse complement strand
AATACAATTTCATCTCTTCCAAGAATTTCAGTTCCTGGAATATCACGTATTGCCATTCGATAAGAATCTGTAGCTACAAGTCGTAAACCATCTTCTTCAGCTGACAATAAAACACCTGTTAAAATAGGTCTTGCATCATCCGTGCTTGCAGCTTTCACAACTTGTTCAAAAGCAGTTGACAGACTTTTTGTATCAATTGTTGCTTTATTACCACCAGG
>DBFL01000061.1:74352-77154 GCA_002294285.1 Candidatus Neomicrothrix sp. UBA881 | reverse complement strand
ACCTGCGTAACCCATTTGATTACGACAACGTCACGCCACAAGGGAACCCGCTGTGACACCGCCTTTAAAGTACTCGATTTTTCTTCTGCAGGTGATTGCATTGGTTTCTTTTCAATCAGATTTGAGACTGGATACTGGAGATCATAGCAAATGCTGCTCTGTCTGTAATAGGTGAAAAAGTCCTAGGCCCAAGGTGAGATTCACCTTGGGCCATTAGGACTTCAATTAAAAGATAAGAGTTTACTTATCGTGCTGGTGGAGCGTAAATCAATCCACCATCTTTCCAGCCGGCGTTGGCAGATCCTTCACGATAGAGACCTACTGGATTGAGGTTTCTATTGTAAATGTCGCTGTAGTTACCGACTTGCTTGATTACCTGATGGAAAGCGTCTGCGCTTAGTCCCATTGTGGTTTGGAGTTCTCCATCACCACCGAGTAGACGTCCTAGCTCTCCTTCTTTAACGGCTGAGTCGACGTTGCTCTGATTAACTCCGTACTCATCAGCGATAATTGTTGCATAAACAGTCCAGTTGATTGCATCTGCCCACTTTGAGTCATTCTGACCGTATGTAGGTCCGAGAGGCTCCTTGGAAATTGGAGTAGCTGGGAAAATTACCCACTCCTCATCGGCTGGTTGCTGCTTAACTTTGCGACCGACAAGAGCCGATCCGTCTGTGGTTGAAATATCACAAGCTCCGTCGATGAAACCTTGCCAGTACTCATCGCTTGTTTCAAATGTCTTGAGTGTGATATTTACACCTGCGAGTGCTGCATATTCAGAAACGTTCTTTTCAGTGGTTGTTCCTGCGTTGGTGCATACAACTGCGCCTTCAAGATCAGCGGCTCCTGAGTTTGCGGTAAACCCATCGGAAGCACGTCCCATAAGCTGCTGTCCGTCATAATAAGTTGTTGGTCCAAAGTCCATACCTACATCGGTATCACGGCTCTGGGTCCATGTTGTGTTACGCATTAGAACATCAACGTCGCCACTTTGTACGGCGGTAAAACGCTCTGATGCTGTAAGAGAAGTGAATTTAACTGCATTTGCATCTCCGAGAACTGCAGCTGCTACGGCACGACAGTAGTCGGCATCAAAGCCTGTTACCGAGCCATCAGCTTGGGTTTCTGAGAATGCAACTGCACTTCCACTTACTCCACAGTGCAAGGTTCCACGAGCTTGAACGGTGTCAAGAAGACTTCCGTCAGCAACCATTTCAACTTGCGCTGTTGTAGCAGGTGCGGCTGCTGCTGTTGTAGCAGGTGCTGCCGCAGGTGCTTCTTCTTCATCGCTACCACAAGCAGCTGCTATAACACCGATTGTTAGAGCTACTGCAAGTAGTTTTACGAACTTGCTGGTCATAAGTAATTCCCCTCCAATTAACTGGGATATCCAAATAGGCTTTTCCTATTCGACCGTTAACGGTAAATAAACGCTATGTCTGAATAATGTGTGAGGCAACTTCTGACAAAATTTCATAAATTTGTAAGGTTTAAAATTTGAAAAAGGTTAATTTTTCAACATTTCTGCTAGTTGATTTGCCGATTCATATCTTTCCAATACGGCTCTCTCAACTTAAATTTCTGTAGCTTTCCAGTGGTAGTTCTTGCGAGTTCTTCGACAAAATCTATTGAGGTTGGACATTTGTAATGAGCGAGGTTTTCGCGACAGTAAGAAATCAAAGTTTCTTCATCTGTTGCATCGCTTTGATCAAGGACAACAAGAGCTTTAACGGTTTCACCCCACTTTTCGTCTGGCACTCCTATTACAGCTACTTCTGCTACGGAAGGGTGAGAGAAGAGCACATCCTCTACTTCAATGGAT
The DNA here is from genome assembly GCA_002294285.1 of Candidatus Neomicrothrix sp. UBA881. Lineage (GTDB taxonomy): Bacteria > Actinomycetota > Acidimicrobiia > Acidimicrobiales > MedAcidi-G1 > MedAcidi-G1. The sequence continues at coordinate 75,332 of DBFL01000061.1, read as the reverse complement.
GAAACGTTCTCACCGCCGGAAATAATCACGTCCTTTTTGCGGTCGGTGATTGTCACGTACTGGTCTTTACCTATTGTTGCACCATCACCAGTGTGGAACCAGTCGTCTGCCAGAGCCTCATCTGTTGCTTCAGGTTGATTCCAATAACTTTTCAGCACATGGTTGCCTCTCACTAAGAGTTCACCGTCAGGGGAGGTGGTTAGATCTATTCCCAGTGCAGGACTTCCAGCGCTGGAAAGCAGCACGGCTCTCTCTTGTGCAGTCTTGTCGTCCCATTCCGGACGTATACGGTTCATTGTGACTAACGGAGCTGTTTCTGTTAAGCCGTATATCTGAATGAATTCCCATCCAAGTTCTGTTTCAACTCTTTCTATGGTTTTTGTTGGCGGTGGAGCTCCGGCTACCACAATCCGCATTTTTCCTTTTCCAGGCACTTCGCCTTCCCAGTCAGTGGCGGCATCAAGGATCGCTGCGATTACAGCTGGAGCACCGCAAAGAAGAGTTACTTTATGCTTTTGGATTCGCTCTAAAATCTCTGTTCCGTCAATTTTTCTTAAAACTATGTGTTGTCCTCCCATGCCAGTAATTGCATAAGGCATTCCCCACCCGTTGCAGTGAAACATCGGAAGTGTGTGTAGATAAATTTCGCGATGTGTAACTCCTGTCTGCCAGCCAAAAATTGCTGCATTAAGCCACAGATTTCTATGTGTCATTTCAACGCCTTTTGGACGAGCTGTAGTTCCACTTGTGTAATTGATGGTCGCTGTCGCATTCTCATCCGCTACCCAATGTGCTGGGGTCTTTGTGCTGCTGAATAAGTAATCCGAGCTTTCTCCTAGAACAAAGAAATGTTTTACTTCGATACTTGAGAGATCTTCTTCAAGTTCAGGGTCGACCAGAAGAACGTCTGCACCTGAATGATCAACTATGTAGGAAATTTCTTCTTTGTTAAGTCTGAAATTTATCGGAACGCCGATTCT
>DBFL01000061.1:2653-73954 GCA_002294285.1 Candidatus Neomicrothrix sp. UBA881 | reverse complement strand
TTGACTCCGAGTTCATCAAGTTGGGCTGCAAAACTGCGAGCAGATTGAGCGAGACCTTTATAAGTGAGGTCTCTGAAAGGGCCTGCGGGTTGTTCAGGCTCGTCGATTATTGCCGTTTGTTCTCCGTAAACCAGTTCAGCTCTGTTGAGATAGTCGATAAGAGTTAGTGGTATCTCCATACTCTCCCCATTTTTATTGAATTTGTCTGAAAAAAGAGACTACTTCTAAATGGTGTTCATTTTCATCTCAGGAAAGTAATACCCTTAAATAAGGTTTATCTTTAAGGTAATCTCGACTAGGAGCAGTGATGGAAGGAAATAGAGACTTGTTGAACGAGTACCGCTCAAGTATTGACAACATTGATGCTGCACTCATTTATTTGCTTGCCGAACGATTCCGTATCACTCATCAGGTAGGCGTGTTCAAGGCAGAGAATGGTTTACCGCCAGAGGATAAAGAAAGAGAGTCAACTCAGGTCAAACGAATGCGTCAATTGGCAGAAGATGCAGGTATAGATCCGGTATTTAGCGAAAAATTTCTACGTTTTATTATTGACGAAGTAATCAGGCATCATGTGGCTATCGACACTGATATCCCTTCGGATTAAAGTCATATCTCTTAAAGAGTTACGATTTAAGCGTTAGTTACCTAGGCATCTTCTTTATGAAAGATCTCGTGTGCCGCTTCTCGCACTTCTCTGTCTTTTTCTTCAAGATCTTTATCAAGATCAAAGTCTTCAAACTCTGAACCTGTGTCAACCCAATCTTCAAACTCGATAACACCGATTTCTGTAAAACGGTCACGCAACCAGGCATCTCCAGCATCGAGCAGACCTAGCTTTTTGCAATTTGGTACGATTTTAGAGAAAAGAAGACGTTGGAAAACCTTGAGTTCTTCTGGCATTTCTAGCTGGTATTTGACCATTTCTTTTACATCGACTCCCAGTTTTTCCCACATTTCCTGGCGCAAGAAACGGTCTCTCATTCGGAGTGCTGCTTCAAATGTAAATTCTTGCCTTTCACGAATTTCCTTCGCGTCCATGTCTTTGTAGATCTCTTGGAGGCTTAAAACCCCAAAAGCAACGTGTCTTGCCTCGTCGGACATGACATATCTAAGCAACTTTTTGAGGAGGGGTTCTTCAGTGGTCTGGTGCATAAAGCCGAAGGCTGCTAGAGCTAAACCTTCAACCATTATCTGCATCCCAAGATAAGTGATATCCCAACGACTGTCTTCAATGATGTCATCGAGTAGACACTTGAGGTGATAGTTGACTGGATAGTTGATTCCACCCATTTTTTGATCGAGATATTGAGCGAATACTTCGACGTGCCTTGCTTCGTCTACTACTTGAGTAGACGCATAATATTTGGCGTCTATCCATGGAACAGTTTCTACGATTTTTGCTGTGCAAAGTAGCGCACCTTGTTCACCGTGCATGAACTGCGAAAGGCTCCAGTTGAGAGATTCAACAGCTAGTTCTTTCCACTCTTTGTCTGAAAATTTGTGTAGAGGGGAGTTGGGGTTTTCTTTGAAGTAGTCTGCCTCCATTGGATTTGCCGGTAGGAGCATTGTGTAAGGGTCTACTTCTATAGACCAGTCAAGATCTGTTTGGCCGTTCCACTGTGAAGTTTTCGCTTTTTCATACAAACGGTCAAGCGGGGCTCTCTCTCCTTTGTCGTAACCCCAGGTAAAAATAGCGTCTGCGTTGTCTTCTACTGCATGTATTAAAGAAGTGACGTCATCATTCCATACGGAGTACTCAGTTATCCTTTCTGGGTCATTTGCATACTCTTCTAAGCTTTGGTTGGTTTCTATTGTTGTCATGGTCAGTCTCCGTGGTTTTCAGTTTCGTTTCTAATAAATGCTTCGATTACTAAGTTTATAACCGTGGTCCAATCCTCTCTTGAGGGTAGCTCCAGACCAATAGTTCTTGTTAGGGTCATTCCGAATCCGATTGCGTGCGCTAGACGCATCAAAGCGAGTTGATCGATTTCAGAATCTGCGCCCTCTTGTGATATCGCTTCGTGAATTAGGTCTCTGAGTTTGTTTTCTTCGCTTTGTAAAACATCTCTTAGGCGCTCAGCGAGTTCTGGATCACGTTTCGCAGCTACTACTGCTTCAAGGAAGAGTCCGGTTCCGTCTGAGAGATCATCTAAAAGGTGGTCACCCAAATGTGACAGGACGTCCACAGCAGATGCGTTTGAATGCAGTGAATGCAACTGAGTTAATAAGTGTCTATCCACCGCTTCGACAAGAAGCTCAGCTTTTCCGCTGTAGCGGCTATAAATGGCACCTGTTGTGACACCGGCTCTTCGTGCTATTTCAGCAACTCCGGCTTTTTCGTAGCCATTTTCTGCAAAAACTTCGGCAGCTGCGTGAAGAAGTTTTTCATTCAGTTCGTCTTGACCTGTGTGAGTTAATTCAGCGACGAGAGCCATCTCTTGATAATAACCGTTATTATCAAGATGTCAAGTCAAGAACACAGACTTAATAGGGAAAGCAATTCTAATAAATAAGAGTTGCAGCAAGATCTTCGGCAAGTGCTGACTTTTGCTCCTCGGAGAGTTTGATTTCTCCGGACAGTTCGCCGAATGTACAGCCAATAGCTAAAGGAGATTTTTTGAGTGAAAATTTGAGGTATTGAACTGCTGAAAGTCTCCTATCACCCACTTGTGCGGGATCATGTTCAGCAAATATCTTATTGCCGCTTTCATCAAGCATGTAAATGCATCTTTCAAGCCCCATCCAACTTTCTAAAAGCGGCTTTCTATCCGACTCTGCCTCTATTTCAATTAAAAGCACACAAGCTAGCTCACCTGGACTTCCGAGAAAATTGTTATAAGTCTCTATTTCTTCTTGAATGGAAGATTCACGAGCTATTTTTTCAGCCCTCATGATCTCAAGTATCTGGTATTTAATCGTTTCATGGTTTTCAAATAAAAAAGTAAGGTTCTCACCGAGATGAATCCTGCGATGTCTTTTTGTCTCGAAAACTTTCTGTCGTATTTCCGCCCTGTGGTCTTCGTAAGTTTGGTAGTCAATTATTTCCGAACGTTTTACATGGTGGGGGTGATTTGTTGAGGTGGATTTAGACATCAGAGTTTTCCCGTTCTTCTAGATCTTCTACCGATTTGGAAAATCCAGATTTATCGTAAGCTTTAGCCAAGATAGACATAGGGTGCATCGCTTTTTTGGCTGCATGCTGTTCAAATTGCATCGAAGCCAGAGGGCAATCAGTTGCCCAAATCTCAGCTGAACTTTCAGTCATTGAATCGAAAGATTTTTTCCCAATTCGGACCGAAGCTTCGAATCCTTCAGTTTTCATAGCGTAGGTTCCGTCATGACCGCAGCATTCCATTGTTGTCTCAACTTTAACTCCTGGGATTTTACGAAGAAGGTCGCGAGCTTTAAATCCAATTGACTGGGCTCTTAAATGGCATGGCGTGTGGTAGCTGACCTTCTCAGGTGATGAGGCAAACTCAGTATTGAATCTGGCTTCTTTTCTTATTGACCATAAGTATTCACTTGGATCAGCAATACTTTCAGAAAGTGCTAAGGCGCGGTCCTTGTCTTCATGTGAAACAAGTTCGGGATACTCCTGTTTAAGCATCATGGAACAGGTCGGATTGATAGCAAGAACTTTTTTACCCGCTTTAACATGGGGTTCAAGAATGTCTAGGTTTCTAGAGGCAAATTTCCTCATACTTTTCAGATCGCCTGATTCCCAAGCTGGCATTCCGCAACACTCCAAACCTTTTTCACAGCTAACAGAAACCTTATTTTTCTCTAAAACGTAAACTGTGTCTTTTCCAACCTCCGGTTCATTATTCTCCACATAGCAGGTTTGGAAAATTACCACTTCTCCCTCAGAAGGCTTTGAAATCAGATTCTTTGATTCGGCCCAAGATGAAAAAGTCTCTTTCGGGTATCTAGGAAGTTTTTTATCTCGGTGGACACCAATAAGAAGTTCCAAAAATCTTCTGTGGATCCGACTTTTTTGGTTTAGTGCGTCCGCGATTCCTGATGTGCGGCGAATAAGTTTTCCTGTTTTGTCAGGATCTCCCAGAATTTTGTCCCGAAATGTAACGCCTTGCTTCAAAGTTCTTTGAGCTTTATACCTGTGAACCAATTTGGGAAAATCAAGCATAAATTCATGATTTTCTCTCACGGTGTAAGGGCATTGAACTTCGCAAAGCTTGCATTGAAAACAAGCATCCATCACTTGCTCAGTCTCCTCTTCGGAAATTTTTCTTACATCACCGTCGTGCCGTTCATCGATGAAAGAAAAAAGAAGTGGAAAACTGTCGCAGTATTTGAAACACATCCTGCATCCATGACAGATTTCAAACGTACGATCGACTTCCCCAGCTAATGCTTTATCATCCCAGTAGATCTCTTCAGATGGCGAATACGATATTCCCTCTGTGGGAGAGTATGAGATATGTTCACTCACGGTCGTCCCGAAGTTCCAGAAACAGAATATTCAAAACTAGTGAGTGTCTATTATCCAATTATTGTCTAACTGATTCCATCCAAGAGTGTTTGGAATCTTCCCGCATGCGCTTTTTCAGCTTTCGCCAGTGTTTCAAACCAGTCGGCGATTTCTTCGAAACCTTCTTCGCGAGCAGTTTTAGCCATGCCTGGATACATCTCTGTGTATTCGTGAGTTTCGCCAGCTACAGCTGCAGCAAGATTTTCTTGGGTTTCTCCAATTGGAAGTCCTGTAGCTGGATCTCCAGCTGACTGCATATAGTCAAGATGACCGTGAGCGTGACCGGTTTCGCCTTCAGCAGTGTCTCTGAAATTTCCAGCTATGTCAGGGTATCCCTCAACGTCAGCTACCTTAGCGAAGTAAAGGTATCTGCGATTTGCTTGTGACTCTCCAGCAAATGCGGCTTTTAGGTTCTCGTGGGTCTGGGTTCCTTCGAGGCTCACTTTTTTCTCCTATTCGTTAGTAATTGGAAACTATTCTAATCCTAGACAGGTTTTTTTCAAGAATTTGATTGTGTATTTGTGAGATAAGACACATCAAAAACTTAAAAATATTTCAACTAGTCCTTATTTACTTAAATAATCATTAAAAAGATGAAGAATTTCACCATTATTAGCGTGTCGACCAGTTTCATGTTTTGAGTAGATTAGTTCCTCGTTGACTCTCACATCAAAGATGCCGCTACCTCCCGGAATGAGACGCAAATCCTCGATTATCTGCTGATGGTTTGTCAGCAACTCTTCAACTGTGCTCACGGCATAGCTCGAATAGTCTCAAGGTAGGCAGTAAGTGATTTCGATTCGATATTTACTCATAGAACCACATTAGCCCCTCCCAGGAGCTCCAGAGTTGCCCCCTGCAACATTTAAAATGCTTTTTTCAACTGCAAATTTCATCGGCAGATCACCGACCTGTTCTCCATCTCCTCGAACTATTCCAGATCCTTTCAATTCAATCTCGGAAGCTTTAAAAATCGAAACTTTTGGATGGTCGATGTGATCACCAGTTCTAACTTTCAAAAAAGAACGCAGTAGATCAAACTTGCCTACATTTCCAATTACACACACATCTAATAGGCCATCAGAGGGATCAGCATCGGGACAGATTTTCATACCACCGCCAAAATACGAAGAATTCGCAACGACTACCGCCGCAGCCTCTATAAAGAAACTTTCACCATCAAGTTTGAGTTCGTAAGAAGAGGGAGACATTAAGGGCAGTTCCATAAGAGTAGCTAATGTGTAGCTAGATGAGCCTTTTGGAAAACGTAATTGATTAGCCCTCAGATTAACATCAGCAGGAAACCCGCAAATCACACTAGTAGCAACAAAATGAGAGTCGCATTTAATTAAGTCAACCTTTACAGCAGGCGATAAAGCCTTTTCAGTTCTTTCAAATAGTTCACCAGAATACAAACGTAAGGATCTAGCGAAGTCATTTCCAGTGCCAACTGGAATTATGCCCAATGTGGTATCTGAGCCAGCCAAAATATTGACAGCTTGGTGAATCAAGCCATCACCACCAATAGCAACAAGTCTTTCTATACCCGAGTTGAGCGATTTCTCTAATTCTTTCTCAACTTCGTTCCGGTCCTCAGGTATTAGAAGTTCACATTCTGTATTCAACTCACCTAAAAGTCTCTGAACTTCCTCAGCAACAGTAACTGCCTTGCCTCTACCGGCTTGAGGATTAACAAGAAGTGACACTTTTCCCATTTAGTAATGATGACTCATTGTTACTATGAAGTCATACATGAAAGAGGAGAGCGGATGAAAATAAAAAGATACTTCATGTCAGTTGTGGTGGCTTCACTATTGATTTCGTGTGGCGGGGGTTCAGAAAATAGAAAAGCAGTTTCCTCTGAAGACGGAGTTGTAAGGGTGACAACTTATGACAGTCAAAAATTTGATGCAGACATGTATGAGGCAGAAGCAGGTTTAGTGAAGATCGAATACATACTCGACGGCTTTCAGTCACACACTCTAGTCATAGAGGGCATGGAAGAAGATTTTAAGCTCGAAGTAGGGGATGAGAAAACAGATCTCGGTGAGATTGAATTAAACGCAGGAAGGTACATCCTATATTGCGATATAGCCGGCCACAGGACCAGTGGAATGGAAGCAAAACTTTTAGTTAATTAAAAGTTTTATGCGAGTATTTCAAACAGCAGGTAAAGAACCAAAGTTATTAGGAATCCCCACTTGATTGTGTCTTGATGCTTTTCAAGAACAACTGCGTTTATTTTGTTGTCATAGCCACCTATTTTGCCAAGAGCTGATAACTCCATAACAACCCATACAACGGCAAAGACAATCCATAAAACTGCTCTAGTTCCGCCTTCTGGGCTGTCAAAATTAAGACCAAAATGGCTTGGCCACATCATGAAAAAGATAAGTGGGATTGAAAACAGGGTGTTAACACGGCTTGCTCGACCAGCTCTTTTAGCTGCTGCAGGCGCCTCCGGATCGGCCTCACCACCCTCACTCACTGCGACTGAAGAACCGATAGCTATTTTCTGTGCAGGCCAAATGACCATCCAAACATTTGCAGCCATTGTCGTGCCTAGAATAGCTCCAAAAGCTATTCCCATACCCGCTACAGATCGCCAGTAGTCCATTTCATGGATCAATTCCTGGTGAACTAAAATCCATATTCCTGAAACCCAAGTAAGCATTGCTGCCCAACGGAACCACCAAAGAGTGCGCCAAGTAATCTTCCGCAGAGCTTCTCCACGTGCCGAATCACTCATTTCTCCAAAAGCTGCACCTTGAATAAAGTTGAAGAAGTACAACAGTCCAATCCAGGTAATTCCACCTAAGTAGTGGGCGTAGCGACCAAGAGCTTGACCCCCACCTGAAATTCCCATCCAGTCATTAAAAAGTTCCACAGCCTCTCCTTGTCTGGGCTCGAGTGACAAGAAAATAATGGCACGTAGAATGCCTTAAGACAATAACCGGACATAGATTTTTACGAATTTTTATCTAAGAAAGTTTGTCCTAAGATCAAAATATGAATATAGATGAAATAGACCTTGCCAGAACAGAGTTTTGGTCGGAACCTCTGGAGTATCGAGAAAGAGCTTTCGATTTGCTACGTTCTGAAGACCCTTACCGTTATTTTGATTTACCAGAAGAAATATTTGGAATCTTCCCAGAACAAAAAGGATTCCACTCGCTTGTCCGACACTCCGATGTAGCCGAAGCTAGCAGGAGACCGGAAGATTTTTGCAGCGGACAGGGAGCCACAAGCACGGTTGATTTCCCAGAAGAAATGCTCGATTTTTTCGGATCAATGATAAATATGGACGACCCCAGGCACAAAAGACTTAGAGGAATAGTTTCAAGTGGGTTTACGCCACGTCGTCTTGCCTCAGTGGAAGACTCGGTTGAACGATTAGCTCAAAAAATCACAAAAGATGCACTTGAAAAAGGTGAGTGCGATTTTGTAGTCGATGTGGCTGCACAACTACCTCTTTTAGTTATTTGCGAAATGATGGGCGTTCCTAGCGACAGGGTTGACTTCGTTTTCGATAAATCAAATACGATTCTTGGAGCAGGCGACGTTGAGTACACCCCTGAAGGCACAGATGTACTTGGTGCGATAATGGGCGCTGCATGGGAACTTGCCGCTCTTATGAGAGAAATGCTCGAAGAAAGAAGAGTAAAACCTACAGAAGATCTAACATCCGCTCTTCTTTATGCAGAACTAGAAGGGGAAAAGCTCACTGAGGAAGAAATTGCCTCATTTTTCATTCTTTTACTGGTAGCAGGTAATGAAACAACTCGAAATGCGCTCTCTTGGGGGTTACACCTCCTAACAGAGAACCCTGAACAAAAAGAAATCCTTTGGAATGATTTCGAAAACTTGGCACCTAAGGCTGTAGAAGAAATAGTCCGGTGGGCGAGTCCGGTTATTTTCATGCGTAGGACAGTCACTCGTGATGGTGTTCGTTTGGGAGATCGGGAATTCGAAGAGGGTGACAAATTAAGCCTTTATTACTGGGCGGCGAATCGAGACCCTTCAGTTTTTGAAAACCCTCACCAGTTCAATATTTTGCGTGACTCAAATGACCACTTTGGTTATGGGGCACCAGGTCCCCATTTCTGTTTAGGTGCACATTTGGCTCGCCGTGAAATAACCGTCATGTTGCGTGAAATACAAAGAACAATTCCTGGGATATTTGCCACCGAGCAACCAGATCGATTAATGAGTGGTTTTATAAATGGAATTAAACACCTTCATTGCACATGGTGATTAATCCACAATTACATCTGCGAACTGATCCCTTAGTGTCTTTTTTGAAAACTTTCCTACGGAAGTCTTAGGGACTTCATCAATGAATTCAACCCTTTCAGGTATCCACCATTTAACAACACGGTCATCTAGCCACGAGATGATGTCTTCAGCAGAAATTTCTGATCCTTCAGAACGAACCACACAGGCCATAGGTCGCTCACCCCATTTAGTTGAAGCGACTCCAATCACTGCTGCCTCTGTTACTTCTGGGTGAGCCATTATTTCATTTTCCAATTCAACAGAACTTACCCATTCACCACCTGATTTGATCAGATCCTTGGTTCGATCTACAAGACTGATGTATCCATTCGGGTCTACAGTGGCAACATCACCGGTTTTCAGCCACCCATCTTCTGTAAAGGAATCACCAGCCCTTTCGTCGTTGTAGTACGTTTTAGCAACCCACGGTCCACTTACCTGAAGTTCTCCACGTGACTCGTTGTCCCAAGGCAGCTCTTCGCCAGTTTCTGGTTCAACAACCCGAAAATCAACTCCAGGTACAGCTAGACCAACGGTTGTACGTAGATCTGCTTTTGCTTCTTCATCAAGTTCGGAAAGGCTTGATTTGATGTTGCAAACGGCTGCAATAGGGCTAGTTTCTGTCATGCCCCATGCTTGGAGAATTGGTAAACCAGTTTGTTTTCTATAACCCTCTGAAAGAGATTTTGGTACTGCTGAGCCACCACAAGGAATCGAACGTAAAGCTGACGTGTCACGTCCTTCAAGCTCAGGTAGAACTCCCATCCAGATTGTTGGCACACCGGCAGCTACAGTGACCTTTTCTTCTTCGATAAGTGTCGCCAAAGCAGGAGGTGAAAGATCTGCGCCTGGCATTACCAAGGTCGCACCAGTGGCAACACCAGCATGGGCAATGCCCCATGAATTTGCGTGAAACATGGGGACTACTGGCATCAAGACATCTCTCTCATTAATTCCTATGGTGTCAGCCATCATCACACCGAATGTATGCAGAACCATCGAACGGTGAGAGTAAACAACACCTTTTGGGTTGCCAGTCGTGCCGGAAGTGTACATCATCGAACCCGCTTTATTTTCTTCGACTGTTTTCCATTCCACAGGTTCAGCAGCTCCTAGTAGCTCCTCATAGTCGTGAACGTTTGCATTTATTTCTGACGGGTCTGGTGGAGGTGCTCCATCATCCATCAGGACAACGTGTTTGAGAGTTTCAAATTGATTCATTAAAGGCCAAATCAGTCCTGCCACTGACTGGTCTAGGAAAATAACTTCATCTTCAGCATGGTTCACGATGTAGGTGAGTTGGTCAGGAAATAAGCGGAGATTAAGGGTGTGAACCACTCGTCCACTGCAAGAAGGTGCAAAGTAAAGCTCAAGATGCCTGGAGTTGTTCCACGCGAAAGTGGCGACACGACCATCTTCAGATATTCCGAGATCATTTAGCACACCTCCCAGACACCTAGTGCGCCTAGCCCAGTCTCCGTAGCTAAGCCTTTCTTTACCGGTAGGCGTGGCTGTAACAACTTCTTTTTCTGGAAAAAGTTTTTCCGCTCTACCAAAAATATGGTTTAGAGAAAGTGGAACATCCATCATCAAACCATCCATTTGAATGACCCTCCTTGAATAATCTTTGTCGTAATCTCTTCTGTGAAGGTATCAGCAGTAAAGACTCTGAGTTCAGTTGAGTGTCGCCAAAACTCCAAGTGTGATAAGTATTGCATTTCTTAGTAAGTCCCAAGATGAAATTTTTTTACTCGACCAGGAGCCGAAACATGCACAATTCTGAGGATTCCCAGAAAGGATTTGAGCTACCAGAAGGGTAGTGAAAGCTACAAGTAAAGCGACAGCACAGGGTCCGCCAGAGCGAGGATCTATCGCCAATAAAACTGCACATAGAAGTTCAACTGTCGGTAATAATGAGGATAGGAGTTTAGGAAAAGGGAGACCTAAAGTTGCAACGGAATTTTCAGTTCCCTTAGGGTCTCTGAATTTACTGATTGCTGCAAATACAAAAACGATAGCTAGTAAAAAGCCGGCCCAAGCACCCAATTAATAACCTAGTTCAACATCGACAGGAGCTAAAAGTTTTTCACCATTTACAAAACGACGGCAGTTTTCCTCAATGAAAGGATCGAGCAACTTTAATCCCATCTCAGGAGTATTTCCGATATGTGGAGTGATCAGGCAACGCGAAATGGACCAAAGGGGGTGTCCTGCAGGCAGAGGTTCAGGGTCGGTTACATCCAAAGCTGCGCCAGCGATCTTTCCTTTTTCGAGTGCTTCCACCAAGTCATCGGTTACGATGTGTCCGCCTCTAGCGACATTAACGAGAAAAGAATGTGTAGGCAGGAGATCAAAAACCTTTTCATTAATTATTCCTGACGTTTCATTAGTCAGAGCCAAGGCCAGAATCAAAAGATCAGTTTTTTCTAAAACTTCTTCAAATCTTTCAGAGGTATATGTAAAAGATGCAGCAGGTAACTCCACAGGTTTATTTCTGATTACAGTCGTAGTGCAGTTGAAAGGAGCAAGAAGAGGCAATAGTTCAACTGTAATGCCACCCCCACCAAGAATAGTCACGTTCGCTCCCTGCAGATAACTCCCCACTGGTCCGGACCACTCAGTCTCCCGGGCATAGTTGTGTAAATTTTTGGAAAGTGACAGAGCAAGAGCCAAAACGGTCTCGGCTACAGCAGGAGCGTAGACTCCCTTCCCACATGTCCAAAACCATTTTGAATTTAAGTGATGAGCAAATGGTTCGATACCGGCGTATGGAAGTTGTATCCATTGAAGATTATTGGCCTTCTCTGCAATTTCTGGAAATAATTCCGGCCTCGCCGGATCTGCCCAAATGAGCCCTTCGGCATCCTCAACATTTGTAAGTAAAGCACCAGAACGCTCAACTGCAGCACACATCATCTTGTGCATCGCAGGTCTGGTATCAGGTGCTACTGCAACATTTTTGGTCATTCGATGAGAGTATCCAAAAGTTCATCAAATACTAAGTCCACCATTTCACGCATTTCTTCATCTGTTCTGTCTTGAATTGGGTGAGGAACAAATATTCTTGAGATGTCAAGGCCAAGAGCGTCTACTTGTGTTTGAGCGGCTTCCTCAAAAGGAGCTGAAGCTACCATCACGCTGGGTATGCCTCTTTTTTCCATATCGTCTATGTCATGCACACTGCATGTCGTACATGACCCTCAATCGGCTAAAGCCTCAATTACAGCATCACACTTTGTTGCGATTTCGTTTCTGAGATCAATCGGTGCGGGTTTTGTGAAAGTTGGTTTGCTGTACCTGAGAACTTGGATTCCTTTTTCGGTTAGCTTTTGTTCAAGTCGATCCAAAAAAATCTCGCCGCGCGGTTTTGAAATATTTAACAAACCAATTGTCTTATCACTGAGACTTCTATGTCGTTTAGAAAGAGTCCTAGTGGCAGGAATTAGTTCAGCGGTCGGGTCTAACAAGATGCGTTCATCTGTCAAAACAAGATCTCCTTACTAGTTGGTTCACTTCCAGTTGGACCGTTAAGCCACCCACCAATTATTGCCGAAAATAGTCCCGCTGGTCCACCAGCTTGAGCAATAATAAGCCCATTAGGTCTAAATTTAGGTAGCTGAACACCCCTAAAAGCTTCTGGAAGTCCTTCTTCGATGCCGCCAGCACCTGCGATTATGCTGTCGGTGTCGACCATCATCATTGAGGTGATTTCCTCTAAAAATCGTTCTTTGCTCCATCCGGCTTCTTCGTAACGTGAAGAGTGTTCGGGTGATAAAACAAGCATCGCATCCATACCTGCGACCATTCGTGATGAGACAGTTGAAATCAAATGTGCAGCAAGATTTAGTGTAAGTGACTCGGGTGTTCTGCTTTTTTGATCAACCACCAGACGTGGCCCCTCACCTGTAAAAGCAGTCACGACATTTTGGGACGGTTCAAAACCGCGAGTTTCAGCTACTGAGGGCCACGGTGAGGAAACCTCGTTTTCGGAAAAGCAGAAACCTTGTTTCCCCATATGTCCAAAAGTTGAACGATCAACTCCACCAGGCCCACCTCCACCAACGTTAAGAATCACCAATTGAACAGCCCTGCCTATCGTGCTGTTCGCCCTGTTGCCATGACCTAAGACGTTTATTTCAGAGTTCATACCTATTTCGTCCGCTATTGGACCGTTTACGACAAAAATTGGTCCGACTGACATCGTCGTAGCTAAAACCCCGTGCATATTGAATTCCTCAGTGCAGATAGCTTCGAGAGCAGCGATAACGACTGGCAGGAACTCAGGTTTACATCCCGCCATAACAGCATTGACTGCGATTTTTTCAACAGTGCATTCAACTAGATTCGGGGGAACTAACACAACTATTTCATCAGCGTCTCTACTTGTTCCTTCGAGCATTCTTCTAACTCTTTGAGGTGTGGGGGGAACTACAGGAAGACCATCAGTCCAAGATCTTTCAAACATCGCTTCATGAGTGTCTTCTTGTGTCGGTAGTTCTACCTGTCTTGAACGAAACTCTTCTTTATCGAATTTAGATTTAAGTTGATCAATCCACCCGGGATCGACAGTCAAAGAACCTCAACCGGGTTTAAACTCAGGCAGGTTTTCACCAAGGGTTGAATCTCCGAACAATAGTCGCCAGTCTTCGCGCGACCAACCGGTAGTTCTGGAAGTCTCAGTGCCCTTTTCGAAACTTAAAAGAGTTGGAACTGAGTCAAGGTCTAAATTCCAACTTATTTCTAATTCTTCATCGTTTATCACCCAATCTTCTTCGTAGGGTAAATTCATTTCGTCTTGGGTGATTACAGTCAACTTTCCGGCTTTTCCTAGATCCTCAAGCATTGGGATCAAGAGTTGACAGGTAGGGCAGTCGTTTTTTACAACCGCAATGAGGCCATCGTGATTGCTCTTTTCTGCTGAATAAGGATTCATAGTTGAATTATTTCACAATACTGTCTTATACGCTCTCTGGGTCGGGGTCTTTGGTCTTCTCGGCTAACCTTTTTTAATCGCACAGATAATTAAGGAAACAAATTGTCAGACTTAATTGATGGAAATGAATACAGAAAAGTATTAGGAAGGTATCCAACAGGGGTAACCCTTGTTACTTCTTTAACGCATGAAGGACCTCAGGCAATGGTAATAGGTTCATTTGTATCTGTTTCCTTAGAACCACCATTGGTTGGATTTCTGCCGGGGAAAGAATCAAATACATGGCAAAAAATGAAAGATGAAAACAAATTTTGTGTGAATGTGTTATCTGACGAACAGGAAGATGTAGCAAATGAATTTTTTCGCAAGGAGAATGACCCTTGGGAAGTTATTTCTTGGCACATGACTAATCAAGGACTACCTGCTATAGATGGCTGTCTAGCTAGCATTGATTGTTCTGTTTTCGACGTGGTAGAAGCAGGAGACCATTGGTTCGTTATAGGAGAGGTGCTAGGAGCTGAAGTGCTGGAAACTGGTTCACCATTGCTTTTTCTTGGTGGCTCATACGGAAAATACGGGAGTAACTGAAATGCCTATATATGCGTTAGGGGAATTTGAACCTGAGATAGATTCGAGCGCTTACATCCATTCGGAGGCTGTAATCATCGGAAATGTCGTAATAGGTCCAGAATCAAGTGTGTGGCCACATGCCGTCTTACGCGGTGATGACGGAAAGATAGAGGTCGGTGCTCGAAGTTCCGTTCAGGACAATGCAGTCATCCACTGCATACCAGATGTTGTTACCACTGTCGGAGATGATGTCACCTTAGGTCATTTATGTCATTTAGAAGGATGCCTGATTGAAGATGAAGCGCTGGTAGGAGTCGGAGCTGTAGTCCTTCATAATGCCGTAGTGGGAAGAGGTTCTATAGTTGGTGCTAATGCAGTTGTCAGGAATGGACAAAAAATCCCTCCTCTCTCAATGGCGTTAGGAGTTCCGGCTCAAGTGCGAGAAGGAGTAGTAAAGGAAGGAACTAACATGTTGAATGCCCTTTCTTACCAAGCTAGAGGACCGAACTATACGAAAAACCTTCGAAGGGTCGACTAGTCAGATGGACGCAGTTGTCTTGGATCCGGGAAAGATAGGGATTTGGACGCATTTACTAGACACCGTGCCTTCTGAACGTGCCCGCGAAGGGGCTAGTGAAATTGAAGAAATGGGTTTCGGGACAATTTGGATTCCTGAAACTGCAGGGCGAGACCCGTTTGTTCATTCAAGCTTTTTGCTTTCTAGTACTAAAAAAATTGCTTTAGCGACAGGAATAGCAAGCATCTATTCTCGGGATGCTATAGCGATGGCAAGTGCTTCGCGGACGCTTTCAGAAGCTTTCCCAAATAGATTTTTACTAGGAGTAGGAGTCAGTCACGGACCTTTTGTCGAAGTCGTGAGAGGTCACGCCTGGGAGAAGCCTGTAGAACATCTTCGAACCTATTTGGAAAGTTTGAAAAGGGCGCCATTTTGGGCATATAAACCTGAGATCGAAGCGCCTATTTGCGTAGGTGCTTTGGGCCCTAAAGCTCTACGACTTGCGGCTGAATTAACTTGGGGAGCACATCCTTATAATGTGACGGCAGATCATACTGCAATGGCACGTGAAGTGATGGGGAAAGAAGCTTTTTTAGCCCCGATGGTTGCAGTTATTTTAGAGAGTGACCCTACGAAAGCTAGAGAAATGGCAAGGAAGGACCTAGCCATTTATTTAGATCTACCAAATTACAGGAACAATTTATTGCGAATAGGTTTTACTGAAGAAGATTTAAGCCAAGGGGGAAGCGATCGTTTGTTGGACGCTTTAAGACCATGGGGTGATTTGCAAAAAATTTCCGACAATATTCAAAAACATTTTGATGCTGGTGCTGACCATGTTTGTGTGCAACTGGTAGTTGATCAAACAGATTATGACTCATTCAAAAATGGACTACCCGTAGACCAATGGCAACGGTTAGCAGAGAGCCTTATATAGATGCCTGAAACTTTCCGTTTCCAATCTGAAGGTTTGCAATTGTCTTCACACTTGGAAATACCTGATTCGGAAGAGAAAGTCCTACCCGGCGTTTTGTTGGTTCATGGTTTTCCAGAGGGTCCTGGCGGCGGAGCTAATTCAGCCAGCACTCTGCCTGAATTAGCGAGAAGGATTTCTTCCGAAATGGGCTTTGTGACAATGGCACCGCTTTTGAGAGGCACTGGCGAATCAGAAGGATGTTTCAGTCTTTCTGGTTGGCTTACAGATGTCCAGCAGGCAGTTATTGAACTCAAAAACCACCCTCGAGTAGGTCAGGTGTGGCTGGTTGGATTCGGTAGCGGTGGAGCTATTTCTATTTGTGCTGCAGCTAAAACATCAGAAGTGCAAGGTGTTGGAGCACTTGCGGCACCAGCTGATTGGTCTGCATGGGCAGCTTCACCAAAGAGGCTTTTAATACATGCTCGTAGAGCTGGGGTCATACCTGATCCTAATTTTCCAGACGATTTCGATTCATGGTCGGCAGACCTCAAGTTAATTTCTGCGGAATCAGACATTTCACGACTCAGCGGCATGAGTGTTCTTATCGTTCATGGAACTGAAGATGATGTGGTTTCCTCTCTAGAGGCAAGGGCACTTTCAGATGCCCACGGGAATACCGATATGAGATTGATAGAAGGAGCTGGTCACCACTTACGGCACGACCCACGAGCAATAGCGATACTCCTCGGATGGCTAGATAAACAGAGAAGAGTGAATAAATAGGGCTTAATTTTTCAATCAATTTTCTTACTATTAAGCCTTGAATTTCTTAGTATTAAGCCATGATAATTGTTACTATCTAAATAGGAGAAATACTTCGTACCCGGCAGGAGTAAATAAATTGACTTCAAGTGAAATAGGTGTGGATCTAAGTAGTTATCAGCTCGGTTGGAGCGATGAAGAGGACTATATCTATAAACCGAAAAAAGGTCTTAATTCCGAAATCATCAATGAGATGTCAGGAATGAAAAATGAGCCGAAATGGATGCATGATTTTCGACTCAAATCACATGAAAGATTCTTGAAAAGACCTATGCCCGCATGGGGAGGTGATTTAGGCGAGATTGACTTTGACGATATCTATTACTACATAAAGCCAACTGAGAATCTTTCAGATGACTGGGATGATGTGCCTGATTCGATCAAAGACACGTATGAAAAATTGGGAATTCCTGAAGCTGAACGCAAGTACCTGGCAGGTGTAACAGCGCAGTATGAATCGGAAGTTGTCTACCACAAAAACCGAGAAGATTTAGAAGAACAAGGTGTCATTTTTTCAGACATGGATACAGCTTTACGCGAAAATCCGGATTTGGTAAAAGAGTATTTTGGGAAAGTTATACCTCCGAATGACAACAAATTTTCTGCTCTCAACTCAGCTGTTTGGAGTGGAGGATCTTTTATTTATGTTCCACCAGGGGTAAAAGTCGAGATGCCTCTTCAGGCCTATTTCAGAATAAATGCTGAAAATATGGGTCAGTTCGAAAGAACATTAATAATTGCTGACGAGGGCTCTGAAGTTCATTACATAGAAGGATGCTCAGCTCCTGTGTATACAACGGACTCTTTACATTCAGCAGTAGTGGAAATAGTAGTTAAACCATCGGCAAGAGTTACCTATACGACGATTCAGAATTGGTCAAATAACGTTTACAACCTCGTTACAAAGAGAGCAGTTGTAGAAGAGGAAGGCCGTATGGAATGGATTGATGGAAACATAGGTTCGCAGTTGACTATGAAATACCCTGCAGTCGTTATGACCGGACCGAAAGCATCTGGTGAAGTATTGTCAGTTGCTTATGCCGGATCCGGTCAGCATCAAGACGCAGGAGCCAAGATGACCCACGCCGCACCAGAAACTTCATCGAAAATAATTTCAAAGTCGATCTCAAAAGATGGGGGAAGAACCAGCTACAGAGGATTGGTGAGAGTTGAAGATGATGCTTATGGCTGTAAAAGTCACGTACAGTGCGACGCTTTGATACTTGATGACGAAAGCATCTCAGATACGTATCCATACATGGAGGTTGGAACTTCAGATGCTGTTATTGGGCATGAGGCAACGGTTTCTAAAGTCGCAGACGAACAACTGTTTTATTTAATGAGCAGAGGTCTTTCTGAAGATCAAGCCACTTCTTTAGTTGTTAATGGGTTCATAGAGCCAGTAACAAAGACGCTTCCCATGGAATATGCAGTCGAGTGGAGTCGTCTTATCGAATTGCAGATGGAAGGTTCTGTCGGTTAATAGACAGAAATTACTCATTGAACTGTCATACTGTTTGTATGCCAATGCGAGAAGATTGTAAACAGTTTGAAAGTAGAAGTTATTCGAACGGGGAAACTGTTAGAAAATGCAATTTGGACAAAGCCCCAGAAGCTCCCTGGCGTTGCCCAGAAGATTGCACTTCTTATGAAAAAAGAAGGGTCGACGTAAATTGGAGCTATGGGAGTCTAATAACGCCTGAAACTCCGAAAGAGCCTTCAAGCTTGGGAGAAGATGAAAGTATTGCAGCACTACTTGACGCAGCCGAAAACGTTATAAATGAAGCCGGTCCTCGAGTGATAGCAGAGTTTGAAAAGAAAAATCGAAAAAAGGGTCGTTCTAGATTGAAGAAAATTTCACGCAACTCAAATAAGAAACGCAGAAAAAAGTGAGTTCTTAATTTTGTGCAATTTTAAAACCCGATGATGCTGAAAGTTTTCTTTCCTGTAGCCTGAATCTCGCAGATGCAGGACACAAAAGTTAAATTCGATCTCCCAGTCAATGACCTTATGCCTGATGTTTTGGGTCAGAGTGACGAACTTCTGAAAATAATAGAATCCTCTTTCCCGGAGACAAAAATTCATGTAAGAGGAAATCAGATCACTATTGAAGGAGAGAATACTAATCTAGTCGAACAGGTATTTAATGAAATGGTGATAATGCTCGAAAGGGGCCTACAGATTGATGCGAATATCGTCAACAAAACAATCGAAATGGTAATGGAGCAAGAGAATCCAGCTGAAGTCCTTACAACAGAACTGTTAATTACAGCGAAGGGGAAACCAGTTAGAGCCAAGTCCGTAGGACAAAAAAACTACCTTGATACCGCGAGTAAAAATGTGATTACTTTTGCAATTGGTCCAGCCGGAACAGGAAAGAGTTGGTTAGCAGTTGCTCTAGCTGTTAACTCTATGCAAAAAGGCGAAGTCGATAGGATTATTCTCACCAGACCTTTAGTTGAAGCAGGAGAAAGAGTCGGTTTTTTACCTGGCGACTTGATGGCAAAAGTAGACCCCTACTTCAGGCCTCTTTATGACGCTCTTTTTGACATGTTAGATCCTGAAAAAGCTGAAAGGCTTCTCGACAGAGGTCAGATCGAAGTTGCGCCACTGGCATTTATGAGGGGCAGGACGCTTAATAACAGCTTTATTATCTTAGATGAAGCACAAAACACTACACCTGAACAGATGAAAATGTTCCTGACAAGAATTGGGTTTGGCTCACGAGTAATTATTACTGGCGATGCAAGTCAAGTGGATGTCCCAGGAGGTCGAAGTGGAATCGAAGGCTTGGAAAATATATTTGCCGGAATAGATGGGTTGGGCTTTGTAAAACTTGGATCCAGAGATGTGGTAAGACACAGAATAGTTCAAGACATAGTTAAAGCGTATGAAAATGCCGGTAGGCAATTCAAAAAAAACACTGGCAGTAAGTAACTTGCCTGAAGAAGTATCAATATCGGATCGTCAAATCTCAATAGATGTAGTTGATAACAGACTTCAAAAAACTACTGATGCGAGTTTTGAATTTTTGAGAAAATTCGCAGAGGAAATTGTTAACGATGCAGCACCTAATAAAAGGCCTCTTGAAATGAATGTATTTCTCCTAGACCCAGAAGAAATATCAATACTTAATGAAAAGCACCTATTTAAAGAAGGACCTACAGACGTATTGGCTTTTCCAATAGATGAACTAGATAGTGTTCCAGACCAACCTGTTTATCTAATGGGCGATGTCTGTATATGTCCCGAAATAGCTGCAGAGCAAGCAAAAGAGAAAAATATAGATTTTGTAGATGAAATTGCCCTTCTGCTAACCCATGGGATACTCCACTTGCTTGGATATGACCACGACGAAGAAAAAGCGGAAGCTGAAATGAAGGAAATAGAAAAGACCCTCCTTACCCGTCATGCAAAACATTTAAGAAGCAAAAATGATTAAAAAGATCATTAGTAGTTTTTCTAAGTCAAAAGAAACCAGGATTGTTTCAGAAAACGAGCTATTAGAAACTGCTAAAAAGGCCCTTGAGTCAAAGTCAATTGAAAACGATGAACACGAACTTATAGCCTCTGTTTTGGCTTTTGGAGACACTCTGGTCCGAGAAGTTATGACACCTAGACCTGACATAGTAAGTGTTCCCGATACTTTCACGGTTTCTGCTGCAATGGAGGTCGCTGTTTTGAACGGATTTTCCCGTGTGCCGGTAAGTAGCGACAGTCTAGACGAAATAGTAGGAGTGGTTTTTGCAAAAGACATGATGGAAGCCCAGTTAGACGGAGACGGTGAAATTTCAGTTAAAACCTTGGCTCGTTCACCACAGTTCATACCAGAAACAAAAAAAGCAGGGTTACTGCTCCGTGAAATGCAGTCGAATCGCTATCACCTAGCGATAGTAATTGATGAATATGGCGGAACTGCCGGACTTGTGACTTTAGAAGACTTGTTGGAGGAAGTAGTAGGCGAGATAGTAGATGAGTTTGACAGTGAAGAACCACTCGCCGAACCTTTAATTGGTGGAGGTTTACGTGTCCATGGGAGAATGCCAGTTGATGAACTGAATGAACTATTAGGAGGAGTCTTACCTGACGGTGATTGGGATACTTTAGGGGGACTGATTTTTGATGCTCTAGGTCATGCACCCGAAACTGGTGAAAATGTTGACATAGCAGAGCACCATTTTGTAGTTGAAAAAGTGGTTGGACGGAGGATAACGCAGGTCAGAGTAACAAAGCCTGCTAAGTGAGTATGAACCAATTTTCAGAAAGCAGTCCTTCTTTGAGAAAATCTGAAACTCACCGTTCGGGTTTTGTGAGTTTGGTGGGGAGACCAAATGTAGGTAAGTCGACTTTATTAAATGCTTTTTTGGAAAAGAAAGTAACAATTGTTTCAGACAAGCCACAAACCACTCGTACGGAGATCAGAGGGGTCCTTACAGGTTCCGGGTTTCAGATTGTTTTCTGTGACACACCAGGCATTCATAAACCTAGGACTCTTTTGGGTAGAAGATTAAATGACACAGCGCGCTTCACGTTAAAAGAAATAGACTTGGTTCTTTTTTTGATTGAGGCCGATTCTGTCATCGGTAAAGGCGACAAATTTATTGCCAAGTCGTTGCCTCCTGAAAAAACTGTTTTGGTGCTGAACAAAATTGACAAAGTAAAAAGTGGAAGAATACTCACTCAGCTAAATAGAGCGTCAGAATTTTCTTTTGCAGAGTATTTTCCAGTTTCTGCTTCCACAGGAGAAGGAGTCCCAGAGCTTTTAGAACACATCAAAACTATTCTCAGTCCGGGACCTCAATATTTTCCCGAAGGAATGGAAACTGATTTTTCCGAATCCTTCTGGGTTGCTGAACTAGTCAGAGAGCAACTCCTTGCGGAAGTGCACGATGAATTGCCACATTCGATCGCGACGCGAGTAACTGAGTGGAATTGGCCACATATAAGGTGTGAGATTTTAGTAGAACGTGATTCGCAAAAAGGAATAGTTATTGGACACAAAGGTCAAGTTCTAAAAAAAGTTGGAATTGAAGTTCGAAAACAGTTGCAAGAAGGTGCTTTCATTGAGTTGGTGGTAAAAGTAGAAAAAGACTGGCAAAAACGTCCAAGATCGTTGGATCGCTTTGGATATTGAGATTAAAAACCTTCACCCAAATTTTCTAATCCGTGTTGTGCGGATAACTTCAAAACTGTGATACCAGATTTTTTAAATCCTGAATGCATTCCTAAACACATCGCTTGTGTGATGGACGGTAATGGCCGATGGGCAGAAAAAAGAGGATTAAAAAGAACGGATGGACATACGGCAGGAGAAAAAGCTCTTTTTGATGTAGTAGAAGGTGCCATAGAAATAGGTGTCAGTTGGTTTACTGTTTTCGCATTTTCAACCGAAAATTGGAAGCGCCCGGCAAAAGAGGTTCAGTTCTTACTTGACTTTAATGAGCAGATAATAATTCAGAGACAAGAGGAACTCAACGAGAGAAATGTACGGATCTGTTTCCTTGGACGTCGTGACAAAAAAGTGCCGCAAAGGATAATCAGAAGAATGCAAGAGGCTGAGGAATTGACAAAAGGTAATACAGGTTTGACTTTTACTGTTGCGTTCAATTACGGGGGAAGAGCTGAAATCGTCGATGCTGTTCAGAAAATGATTGACTCTGGTGTCAAAAGAGTTACGGAAAAAACGATTGAAAGAAATCTTTACAACCCTGAAATGCCTGATCCGGATTTAGTCATCAGAACTTCAGGTGAATCGCGAATTTCTAATTTCCTACTGTGGGAACTTGCTTACAGCGAATTGGTATTCAGTGAGCGACTCTGGCCAGATTTCTACAGAGATGACTTATTTAATGCAATTAAGGAGTATCAAGATAGAGATCGACGATTTGGCGGCCTCGGGGGCAGTTGAAATGGCTCTTTATCGAGATGATGGAATAGTTCTTAGAACATGGAAACTTGGAGAATCAGATCGGATAGTTGTGATCCTGACCAAAGAGAACGGAAAAGTGAGAGTTGTTGCAAAAGGTGTCAGGAAAACAAAAAGCAAATTTGGTGCTCGGCTAGAACCAACCAGCCATGTTTCTTTGCAGTTATTCAGTGGCAAAGGGGAGCTTGGAATAGCAACTCAAGCTGAGACAATAGATAGTTTCCAAAATATTAGAACGAATCCCGATTTGTTTAGTGAGGCATCTGCCATGTTAGAGGTTGTTGATTATGTGGCTCCTGATGATTCGCCAGATTCGATTCGTTACAAAATGCTTCTTGGAGCACTGAGAACGCTGGATGAAAAAAAGCCACCTCTACTAGTACCAGCTTTTTTTCTTAAACTGCTTGAACATGAAGGTTTAGGCCCTGAATTGGGTTATTGCGTCAAATGTGCAAATACAGAAAATTTAGCATCATTATCGATTGGTGAAGGAGGGGTTTTTTGCAAGGATTGTCAACGAGGACGAAAAATTTCATCTGCGTCTCTCGCTGTAATGAGAGCAATTTTAGGTGGAGGGCTAAACAAGGCGCTTGAAATAAAAGATGAAAAAATTATTGTAGAAGTAGACCGGATTGCTCATGAGGCTATGGAGTTTCACATAGAAAGAAAAATACGTTCACGAAGAGTTATGGATACTTAAAAAATATTTCAAAACAAGTCTCAGATGCCTAGTACGCTTCGATCATGGGTGTTAACAAAGAAGAACTCTTCGACAAGGTCGTAAACCTGTCAAAAAGAAGAGGTTTCGTATTCCAATCAGCAGATATCTATGGGGGATTTAGATCTACTTACGACTATGGGCCTGTTGGAGTGTTGCTGCTTAGAAATGTAAAAGATCAGTGGTGGCGTTCCATGGTGCAACTTCGGCAAGACGTAGTTGGCTTGGATGCATCGATACTCTCGCCTCCGTCCATTTGGGAGGCATCAGGGCATTTAACAAATTTCACTGACCCGCTAGTTGATTGTCGTGAATGCGGTTCACGTTTCCGTCAAGACAAACTTGAAGACCCTAATACGTGTCCAAGTTGTGGCGCAAGCTCATCATTTACGGAAGCGAGGCAGTTTAATTTGATGTTTAAAACCCATGCGGGGCCTGTAATCGATTCCGCGGCAGAGGTCTACTTGCGACCAGAAACCGCACAGGGAATGTTTACTAATTTTGCAAACGTGTTAAACACGAGTAGAAAAAAACCACCTTTCGGCATAGCTCAAATAGGAAAGTCTTTTCGAAATGAAATAACGCCGGGAAATTTTGTCTTCAGAACAAGGGAATTTGAACAAATGGAAATGGAGTATTTCGTCCCACCGAATGACTCTGACGAATGGTTTGATTACTGGTGCCAGGAGAGAATGAATTGGTATCTAAATCTAGGTATGAAAAAAGACTCAATAAGATTGAGGGTTCACGAAAGTGACGAACTGAGTCACTATTCCAAAGCCACTTCTGATATCGAGTATTCCTTCCCGTGGGGCTGGGACGAATTAGAAGGCGTAGCGAACCGAACTGATTTTGACTTGAACCAGCATGCTCAGTCTTCGGGAAACAAGCTTGAATACAATGACTCAGGTACAGGCGAAAGATATGTACCGCATGTTATAGAACCTGCCGCCGGCGCTACAAGAACTGCTATGGCATTTTTAATGGACGCATATGACGAAGAGGAGGTAAATGGGGAAGTGCGAAATGTTTTGAAGCTAGACCATCGTCTTGCTCCCTACAAAGTTGCAGTCCTTCCTCTCTCTAAAAAAGACGAGCTTATTGAACCATCAAAACAAGTTCTTGAACTTGTTCAACCTCACTGGATGTGTGATTACGATCAAACACAGGCAATAGGACGCCGATACAGGCGGCAAGACGAAATTGGAACCCCCTATTGTGTGACAATTGACTTTGAGACCATCGAGGATAAAGCAGTAACAGTTAGAGAACGAGACTCAATGAATCAAGATCGTGTTTCAATCAATGAACTTGTCGATTACCTGTCATCTCGTTTAGTTTCATAGTCTCAACCATGGATAACGAACACTCCCTCAATTGGTTAAGAGAACTGCTTGAAACAGCGAAAGCCGAGGGCACGGATGAAGCGAAGAGAAATACTGTTGCTTCAGTTCCGACATCCTTAATTGAGTCGTTATTACACGACTCTGTTTCAACAGGTTCTTCAAATGAACTGGAACTTTTAGGCAAAGGAATTGCCGCTAGCCCTGGTGCAGCGGCTGGAGTTTTATGCTTCTCGAGCGATGCTGTCATGGATGCAACTGATAGAGGTGAGAAAGCAGTTCTGGTATGTAACGAAACTACCCCTGCGGATGAAATAGGAATGAGGATGGCAGAAGGCATCGTCACCGCTAGGGGAGGAATGGCCAGTCATGCAGCGGTGGTTGCTAGAGGATGGGGCATACCAGCTGTTGTGGGTTTAACCGATCTAGAAATTTCTAGTGAAAGTATGACCATAGGTGGAATTCTTTTGGAAAATGGAGCTGACATTTCTTTAGATGGGGCTACGGGAGAAGTATTCGCCGGAAAGGTACAACTTCTAAAATCGAGCGAAGAGATGGATGAAGTTGAAACATTATTGAAATGGGCGGATGAAATTAGATCTGATCAAATAAAAATCCGAACTAATGCTGACACCGGAGAAGATGCGGCTAGAGCTCTTTCGTTTGGAGCCGAAGGAATTGGTCTGTGTCGCACCGAGCATATGTTTATGGGAGATCGCCTTCCTCTTATACAAGGTTTTATCCTTTCCGAGGAGAAAAGTGATGAAGAAATCAAAAGCTTGGAAGCATTAATGCTGGCCCAACGTGAGGATTTATCTGAAGTTATTGACGCCATGGCACCTTATCCGGTCACAATACGACTCCTAGATGCGCCACTCCATGAATTCCTTGACACTGAAAATTCCGAAGAGTGGGCAGAGCACAACCCTATGCTCGGAACCAGAGGTGTCAGATTGGCCATATTACGAGAACAACTTTACAGAATGCAGTCCAAAGCGATCGTGGGAGCGTTGGAAGACGTTCGAAAGTCGGGAAAGCAGCCAAAGGCAGACATTATGGTTCCGTTAGTTTCAGATGTTAAAGAACTAAATCTAGTGCGTTCTTGGATTGAGCAAGAGGTCTCATCCTTAGAACCTGAATTACGACCGAGTATAGGAACCATGATCGAAACGCCACGTTCAGCTATCACTGCAGAAGAGATTGCAGGCGGCGCGGATTTTTTCTCTTTTGGTACAAATGACTTAACACAATTGGTTTTTGGATTTAGTCGTGATGACATTGAAAGCCGGGTTATAAGTATGTATTTAGACAAAGATATTCTTCCCAGCAACCCTTTTGAGAAACTTGACCAGCAAGGTGTCGGGCATATGATAGAACATGCAATAGCTAATGGGAGAAAAACTGACCCCACCCTTGAAATAGGAGTATGTGGTGAACATGGCGGCGATCCTGAATCGATTGCTTTTTTCTTCAATGCAGGTGTCGATTATGTTTCATGCTCACCTTTTCGTGTTCCAATCGCACGATTGGCGGCAGCTCAAGCTGTTCTCTCTTCTGCAGATTGAGTGCTTTCCTCTAGCAAGTTGATCTCACACGCTGCTAAGTTTCGACTATGGGAATTGTGGATGATGATATTCGTCGAGTCCGCGAAGAGTCCGACATAGTTCGGATAGTTACACAACATACGCAGTTGAAAAAAGTAGGCCGTTCGTGGAAAGGCCTGTGTCCTTTTCATAATGAAAAAACCCCCTCTTTCACAGTTAGTCAAGAGACAGGAAGGTATTACTGTTTCGGGTGTCAGGCAACAGGTGATTCGATTGAGTTCTTACGTCAAATTGAGAATCTAGATTTTGTTGCTGCTGTTGAAACCCTTGCTTCTCAAAGTGGGATATCACTTAGATACACCGACAAAAAAGAAGGTAAAACTCGTAACCGTAGAAAAGAATTAGTTGAGATAGTTGCACAAGCGGTCGACTTTTACAACAAGAAACTATTGGACAGAGACCAGCAAGATGCTCGTCCCGCACGAGAATATTTAAAACAAAGAGGCTTAGATGGTCGAATTGCAGAAAAGTTTTCTATTGGTTGGGCGCCTGACTCATGGGACTCGCTATGCAAGGATCTGTCCATTTCAAATGAAGATCTAGTTGCTTCTGGTCTAGGAGGGATTAATAAGAATGGTGGACAGTATGATTTTTTTAGAAATCGCATACTTTTCCCAATCTTTTCAGAGCAAGGAGATCCAGTAGCTTTTGGAGGTAGAAAACTTCCGAATGGAGATGGCCCTAAATATAAAAACACATCAGATGGTGCTGAAATATATTCAAAAAGCCAAACCTTATACGGTCTTAATTGGGCGAAAGAAGAGGCCGCAAGGGTAGATGAACTAGTCGTTTGCGAAGGATACACCGACGTCATCGGATGTCATGAGGCAGGAATATCGAGAGCAGTCGCAACATGCGGAACAGCTTTAACACGAGAACATGTAAGGAAGATGGCACGATTTGCAAAAAAAGTTACTTTAGCTTTTGATGCAGACAGCGCAGGTCAGTCTGCGGCTGAGAAGGCTTATGAATGGGAATCAGAATTCGATGTTCTTTTTAAAGTGGCAGACCTGCCCGATGGGCAAGACCCAGGTGATTTAGCATTCTCAGATCCTGAAGAACTACGAAGGGTGATTGAAAATGCAAAACCTCTTATGCAATTTAGAGTCGACAGAGTTCTTGGTAAAGGAGATCTGGATAGCAAAGAAGGGAGAGCCAAAGCAGCTATTGAAGCAATGAAGGTAGTTGTAGAACATCCCGATCAACTAATTCGAGATCAGTACATAGTTCAGATCGCAGACAAGTGCCTTATTGGAGTGGATGAAGTAAGGAGACGCGCTTCAAAGGAAAACTCAACTACTGAAAAAGAAAGAGAAACTTCGCTGGAAGATATTTCTAATAACCCTGTGGAGAGAATGACAGTTGAATATCAAGCTCTTCGAATGTGTATCCATAAACCTGAAGAAGTAAAAGATTGGTTCCATCCTGTTTTACTGTCAGATCCGCTTTCAGAGACCATTTATGAAGCTTTGAACACTTCAACAAATCTGCATGAAGCAAACGAAATGCTCGGAAAGGAGGCATCTGATCTCCTAGGGCGACTGTCTGTGGAGGAATCAGAAGATGATAAAGCACTTGGGGTTTTTTCACGACTTCTTTCGTTAGCGGCAGAACGAAAGGCAGTAGAGTTGGAATCTCTAGCGCGCCAATCCGGTGACCTTGTTGAATATCAAGCGGACATTTCCTATTTGAGACGAAGCGTGATGGAACTTAATCAAGAGGGAATTCATGAAATTGAAGCAGGGTTGAAATTGCGAAGTTGGCTTATAGATAAATCTGGAGTTTAGATAGCGTAAATTCTGGAAAGATTTCGATCACTTTTTAATGCAACAGGTATGGTTATCTGACTGATATTATTTGATTCTCCTTCCGGGGTAGCTCAGTTGGCAGAGCATCGGACTGTTAATCCGCTGGTCGTGGGTTCGAGCCCCACCCCCGGAGCTTAAAAATTGTTATTTTCATCTGTTGGATACGTCTATTTGTAAATCAGGGAAAAATTTTATGAGCGATGAACTTAAAGGTAGGGGTCCAATAGGGGAGTTGATAGCTAGAGTCTTCAAAATGGATGAGGAAGAAAAGCCATCCGAAGAAGAAGACTTTCAGGAACGAGACCCTTTTATTCAAACATAAGATAGTTTTTGTTATCTATCTCTGTCCAGAGCGTAAATTACTTAGGGTGAGACAGTAGGCAAGAAATTTTATTCTTCCAGCCGTCAGATTTTCGAAGGTCTATAAACAAGTCGCCGAGTTCATGGTATGCGATTGCAAGAGGTTTAAAAGTTTTAATATTTTTAGTCAGACCATACTTAACTCTTCTCACTTCTGGCTCAAAAGTTCCGAAAATTTTGTCCCACGTAATAAAAATCCCAGCATAGTTTTTGTCAATGTATTGAGGGTTTGAACCATGGTGAACACGATGATGTGAGGGGGTGTTGAAAATATTTTCAATTGGCTTTGAGAGTCTTCCGATGGTTTCAGTATGAATCCAATATTGGTAGAGGAGATTCAGTTGCCCGGCTTTCATTACTTGTTGTGCGGGAATTCCCAGAAGTGGTAATGGCATGTGAACCCAGGAAACAAGGTACCCAGACCATGGCTGCCGAAGCGCTGTTGAAAGATTGTAGTGCTCACTTGAATGATGGGTAACATGATTAGCCCAAAATATCCTTCTTTCATGCTGGATCCGATGGCTCCAGTAATAGAGAAAATCCCATCCAATCATCGCAAATAGGAAAGACAGTTTGCGATTTTTGATATCGAACACTCTATGTGAGTAAAGAAATCTGTAGATCCTCCCTAGAAGTAAAGCGAAAAGAGTGTTGATTGTGATATTTCCTGCGAGCATTTTGAGACTCGCTTTTGTGTCGTTAGCTTCATACCCCACTGGCACCAAAGGGTCAGGATCAGGACTTGCTCCAGAGAGTTCCTCCTCGGACGCTTCATCCATGTCACCAAGTTCTCGTAGATGAGGTCGATTTTGAAGTGTTCTCGCCTCGGCGAGCATGGTGATAGCAAACATTGGAAGAGAGATTGCATCTATAAAATCGAATTTAATATGTTTAGATTTACGCATAGCTAAATACCAGTTTAAACGCGAATATTTCGCCAACTAAAGCGAGAACCTAGAAGATGGCCGCCTGGCATTACAACTGTGAGTGTCAGAAAAAAAGCCAGAAGAGGATCGAGGCTAAACCAGTTAACGAAAGCGTTAATGGCTAAGAGTCTTAAAAACATTAAAACACCTAGTGCAAGTTGCACACCGGCAAGTCTTCGAGTCCTATCTTTTAGTGTTCTTACTGGGCGACCCGCAAAGGTCCACAGATCATGTAGAAGGATTGTGAACATAATTCCAGCTTCTCCGGCGATAGCGGCAGATCTGGTTAGATTCCAATTATTCAAATCAAAAAGCCAAAAGAAAACTAAAGCATCCAGAATCAGCGCCCCAGCAGTCACAATTAGGTACCTGCTCAGGGCGCGACTCCTTAGAGGTTGCACACGTAGTCGGAGTAGATGTCTCAGATAGGAGACATAGTGGCTTACGGCAACTTTGGATTTTCCAAATGACCTCTCAAGAAATACGTACGGAATTTCTTTAATGTTGCTTGTTTGCGATCGTGCAAGAATTTCCAAAAGTATTTTGTAGCCCACTGGGTCAAGTTCAGTTTCAGAGACAATTGAACGTTTAACGACGAAGTACCCGCTCATTGGATCAGTTACTTTCCCTATTGCTCCAGGTATAAGTAGTTGTCCTAAAGTTTGGGCTCCTTTTGAAAGTAGACGTCTTGAAAGAGACCATTTTTTTATCCCACCATCAGGTGTATAGCGACTAGCTATTACAACCCCATAATCACCCCTGTTGAATGTTTTGAATAGATCTTTTATGGTTTCTGAAGGGTGCTGCCCATCTCCATCCATCACCCCTAAAAGGCGACCATTGGAATGATGCCATCCACAGATAACTGCTGTAGCGAGTCCTTTCTGGCCTAAACGACGCACCACGGTCAGTTCGGGTATTTCTTCTGATAGACCCGCTGCAACTTCCCATGTCTTATCGGGGCTGTCATCGTCTACAAGAATTATTTCAAAAGCAATCTGGAGTTCTATAAGAGTTTCACGTAGTGATAGAAGGAGTTGGGAAATACCAGAGGATTCATTAAAGGTTGGTATCACTACGCTTAGTTCTACGTCGCTTTGATTTTCAGCGGAAACTCTCAAGATTTCAGAATTACTGACTTCTATGAGATTATTAAAGTCCACAAAAACTCCTGTATTTGGCGATTATGTATAAAAATAATCGTACTTGCTTGCTCAGAACTAAGGCACTTGGCGATTGTTTTGTAATACTGCATTGGGCCGGTAGCTCAGTGGTTAGAGCAGACGACTCATAATCGTCCGGTCGCGGGTTCGATCCCCGCTCGGCCCACTTATGAAGGCAGCATTAATTACTGAAAAAGAAACGATTAGTTTTCTTGAGTTTGAAGAGCCAGAACCCGGGGCCGATCAGGTAGTTGTCGATATAACATTGTGCGGAATATGTGGAACTGACATACACGGATATAAAACGCCAGGACCAATGAGGCCATCCATCTGTGGGCATGAATGGACTGGTGTCGTTAGTAAAACTGGCGTTGAGGTTACGAGAATCACTGAAGGGGACCGAGTGGTGGTCTCTGTTCCGCCATCTTGTGGTTCTTGTTCTGCTTGCTTGGCGGGTCAAATGGATAAATGCATGACAGTTCTGGAAGCTACGGTAGGGGCAGGTCGTTTCGACACGCCACACGGTGGTTTTGCTGCCCAGATTGCAGTTAACCATTGGAGAACATTTTTGGCTGATCCAAGACTTACCGAAATTCAAGCGGCACAAATTGAACCTACAACCATATGTTTCCATGCGGTAAGGTCAACCCCCCCTGCATTGGGTGATGTTGTAGTGGTGCAGGGAGCGGGTCCAATAGGGTTAACCACCCTTCAGTGGGCTCGTGTTGCTGGTGCAGAAACACTCATAGCGGTTGAACCTGACCCTAACAGGAGAGAAGTTGCTTTGGCTCTTGGGGCCGATCACGCCGTAGAGGCGGGAGACTCAGCCGAAGAGTTCGTAAAAGATCTAACCTCAGGATTAGGGGCAGATGTCGTGTATGAATGCGCTGGTGTTGCTCCTGCTCTTCAAAGTGCCGTTGACTTGACTCGAAGAGGTGGAAAAGTCTCATTGATCGGTTTGGCTGCCTCTGACGCAATTACCAAGCCGGCTGAATGGTTGCGAAAAGAAATAAGCGTTTTCGCTTCGTTAGGCTATACACACGAAGAGTTTGAAATGTCAATGTCCTACGTGGCTGACGGCAGGGTTGATCTAGATGCTATTCATACTGGAAGTTTCCCTCTAAATGACATCGAGGAAGCTTTTTCGGAATTATCAAGTGGTGTTTCGGAACAACTTAAAGTCCTGATCGATCCAAGATAATTAGATCCGTTCTCCGATTTTCCAACCCGCAATTGATCCAGCTGGTACAAGAATCGCGAACGCCCACCATTCCTCCACTAAACCTCCAGCGATAATTGCTCCTGCTATTGAGAAGATTGCTCCAAAAAATACCGGAGCAATGGTTGTTTTACTCATAGTTCTCCCATCCTTCAAGGAAACATTACAAGATTAATCATTATTGATCTTGGATGATTTGAAAACATGGGTTATTTGACTTGGAATCGATTAGAGGTGGATCTTAAAAAATTTTCAACATTTAAAATTGTTTACTTAATGAAAATTATTAAAATTCCCACTTTTAGACATATTGTCACCACAGAGAGTAATAAAATGTATTCAGATAGGTTTAGGTGTTGAATGGAAAAAGATTCAGAAGATCAAGATAAGGCATACAGGATCCTTGTCGGTGAAAGAATCCGTTCCATCCGTAAGCAGAAGCGTCTTTCACTGCAAGAAGTGGAGTCAAGATCTGAAGCCGAATTTAAAGCGTCTGTTTTGGGAGCATACGAAAGGGCAGACAGAGCAATTTCTGTTCCAAGATTGCAAAGACTTGCAATCTTCTACAACGTCCCAGTGGATCAACTTTTGCCAGGAGAAGATGCACTTAATGAACTGACTGAAAGTTCGTTCTCTTCGACAGATAGCGATTTGAACGATAGAAGTATTGTTATCGATTTAACGAAACTTAGTGACTCCAAAGCTCCAGAGTCAGCTGTGATAGATCGCTACTTAAAAATCATTCAAGTCAAGAGGCAGGATTTTAATGGCCGTGTTCTAACTATAAGACGCGATGATTTACAGGCGTTAGCCGCAATTATCGGGACAACAGTAGAGGAAGCCCCTCAACGGCTTGACGATTTAAATTTGCTTCGAGATGCGATTTCAAGCTAGTACCCCTATAACCGGCCGGTAGTCTTAAAAACGATGAGTGTTTTATCACGTGTTCTTCGAAGTGGTGAGGGTAAGAAACTTAAAGCTATTGAATCTTTGGTACCTGATATAAATTCCTATGAACCAGAGTTTGAAAAATTACCGGATCAAGCACTTCAAGCCAAAACAAATGAATTTAAAGAAAGACTGGGAAGAGGGGAAGAACTCGATGACCTGCTAGTCGAATCTTTCGCTGTTGTCAGAGAAGCTGCACGTAGGGTCATCGGACAGCGTCATTACGACGTCCAGATGATGGGAGGCATAGCTTTGCATCTTGGCTGGGTAGCAGAGATGAGGACCGGAGAAGGTAAAACTCTAGTTTCAACGCTAGCTGCATATTTGAATGGACTAGCCGGAAAGGGTGTCCACCTGTGCACAGTTAACGATTATTTAGCGACCCGAGACAGTGAGTGGATGGGTCAGCTTCATAAATGGCTCGGTCTTTCTGTTGGGTTGGTTGTCCCATCTGTCGCTGACAGGGTTGAAAAACGTAAAGCCTATTTGGCTGATATTACATACGGAACTAATAATGAACTTGGTTTTGATTATTTACGTGACAACATGGCTTTAGACAAGGATGAACTCAGCCAAAGGGGGCACAACTTCTGCATTGTCGATGAGGTTGATTCAATCTTGATAGACGAGGCTAGAACACCTTTGATAATTAGTGGCAAGGCAAGCGATGCACTGGAGATGTATCAGAAATTTTCAACAGTGGTAAGGAACCTTAAACGAGATTCGCATTATGAGGTTGATGAAGAAAAGAGAATAATTGCTCCCACAGAAGATGGAGTAAAAGCAGTTGAGAAAGCATTAGGTATCGAGAATTTATATGACCAGGTTTCTTCGAACCTAGTGCATCAATTACATGCTGCAATTAAAGCAAAAGAGTTGTATCAAAAAGACCGTGATTACATAGTGACTGATGGTGAAGTAAGAATCGTTGATGAGTTCACAGGACGTGTTCTTGAAGGTCGTAGATGGTCTGATGGGATACATCAAGCGATTGAAGCTAAAGAGAAAGTTTCTGTAAAAGAAGAAAATCAAACTCTAGCCACTATCACTTTGCAGAATTATTTTCGTATGTACGAGAAACTTTCAGGTATGACTGGAACTGCTTCAACTGAGGCGGCAGAGCTTTCGGGTATTTATGGTTTGCAAGTAGTCACAATTCCCACTCATAAGCCAATGGTCAGAGATGACCGTTCCGACCTTGTCTACAAGACTGAAGCAGGGAAATTTCAAGCTTTGGTAAGCGACATAGTTGAGAGACAATCAAAAGGCCAGCCCGTATTGGTGGGAACCATTTCAGTTGAAAAATCTGAAAAAATTTCACGAGAACTAGAGAAACGAGGGATTTCTCACGAGGTTCTTAACGCTAAACAGCACTTCAGAGAGGCAGAAATAGTTTCGCAAGCTGGACGTCCAGGTGCTGTAACTGTAGCTACGAATATGGCTGGTAGAGGCGTTGACATAATGCTTGGTGGAAATCCATCCACACATGGAGATGAGGTTCTTGAAAGCGGAGGTCTTTATGTTTTGGGAACAGAGCGCCATGAAAGTAGAAGGATTGACAATCAGCTTCGCGGGCGAAGTGGTCGACAGGGAGACGTAGGAGAAAGCCGCTTCTATCTCTCACTTGAAGACGAACTTATGAGACTTTTCGCATCTGGTGCCTTGCGTAATGTGATGGACCGGACTTTGCCAGAAGATGTGCCAATTGAGTCAAAAATGGTGACAAAAGCTATAGAAAGAGCTCAAACCACGGTTGAGCAAAAGAATGCAGAAGCGCGGAAAAACGTCTTGAAATATGACGAAGTTATGAATGAACAGAGAAAAGTCATATATAGGAGGCGCAATGAAATACTTAACGGAGCGGATCTTAGAGGTTCCGTTTTGGAGGCAGTAGATGCAGTAGTAGATGAGATGTTGGAAACCTTTTGCGCTGAAGAGATGCCTGAAGATTGGGATTTGACGGGTCTGTTGAATGAGGTAAATGGATTTTGGCCCAGCAAAATTCTCTTAGATGATTTGGATTCGATCCAAGAAATTTCGGATTTAGAAAGGCTTTTAAAGGACAGCGCGGTTGAGTTATTTGAGTCAAGAGAGAGAGATCTTGGTGTAGAAAATTTACGTGAAGTTGAGCGGCAAGTGATGCTCAGAATAATTGATCAAAGATGGAGAGAGCATCTTTATGAAATGGACCATCTTCGCGATGGGATTCATTTAAGAGCTATGGCGCAGAAGGACCCTACAACCGAATGGCAAAGAGAAGGTTTTGAATTATTTCAAGAATTAACTGAAATTTTGCGAAGAGATTTGGTTCGCTACATTATGCGGGTTCAAGTGTCTTCAGCAGAACAAGAAGAAAGAATTCCAGAAGAGCTTGAAACAAGCGGCCCCGAAGGCCCTGTTTCAGGAGCAGCGGCAGTAGCAATGGCGGCTGGTGTTCCCGAAGAAGTAAAAGAAAGTAGAAAAATTGTCACTCAACAAAAAGTAAAAGATGAAAAAGAGTCGACACCGAGAAACGCTCCTTGCCATTGCGGTTCCGGACGCAAGTTTAAACATTGCCACGGCCGTTGATATCCAAGTCAATAGACTAATTGAGCGTGTCTTTTAGGAGAAATATTTCAAATGAATGATTTTTCGCAGGAGATTTTACTTCTCCGTCAGCGACTCAATGAAGCAGAAAAATATTTGAAGATCAATGAACTCAAAGACCAGAAGGTCATTTTAGAAGAAGAACTGGCTAAACCTGAACTATGGAATGATCAAGACAAAGGCCGTCAAGTTCAAATTGATTTATCGCGGGTAGTGGAAGACTTAGAACGTTATGTGGCTTTAGAGGAGCAGATAGAAGAAGCTGAGACTTTGATCGAGATGGCGGCTGAAGAGAAAGACGAAAGTCTTAATGAAGAGATAGAGAGATTGATTGCTGCAGCTGTAACGGACTTCGATTCTCTTGAGGTGCAGAGTCTTCTTTCGGGAGAATATGACATAGAAGACGCGGTATGTCAGATTCAAGCAGGTGCTGGTGGTACTGACGCTCAAGACTGGGCAGAAATGTTGTTGAGAATGTACACAAGATGGGCTGAAAGTAAAGGTTTAAAAGTTGAGCTAGATTCAGTGTCACCGGGTACTGAAGCGGGAATCAGTTCTGCTGAATTTATTGTGCGAGGTCGCCACTCTTTCGGATTCTTACAAAGCGAGCGTGGTGTCCATAGATTGGTAAGGATCTCGCCGTTTAACAAAGAGTCCAAACGGCATACAGCCTTCGCATCTTTTCAGGTAGTGCCTTTTTTTGAAAAGGTGACTGAGCAGATCGACATTGATGAAACGGAATTACGTATAGATACTTACAGGTCTTCAGGCGCAGGAGGTCAGCATGTTAATGTGACAGATTCTGCAGTGCGTATCACGCATATCCCAACTGGAATAGTTACATCCTGTCAAAACGAGAGAAGTCAACATCAAAATCGTGACCGCGCCATGCAAATGTTGGCAGCAAAACTGCTTGATCTTGAAAGACAACGTCGTGACGAGCAGATTGCCGAGATAAGTGGTGAGCAGTCAAACGTTGATTTTGGAAGTCAAATCCGTTCTTATGTGTTACATCCTTATCAGATGGTGAAAGATTTACGAACCGATTTTGAAATTGGTGATGTAACGAGAGTGCTTGATGGAGACCTCGATGGCTTTATAGAGTCATTTCTTCGTTGGAACAGAGCAAGGTGAACGGGAAAGGAGAGGTAATGAAATGTTTTCGTGCCGTCTATCTGCTACTTTCTCCGCGATGCCAAAAGTTATATTTACGAGTCATTTGATGATAAAAAGTGATAGTACTTTTCGAATTGACTACAAAAGACGTGACAGGGGGCAATAATGATCCGATTTGAAGCTGTCACTAAATCCTATAAAGGTACAGTTGTGGCTCTTAGAGAGGCATCAGCTGAAATACAAAGAGGCGAATTTGTATTTCTTGTCGGTCCTTCAGGTTCAGGAAAGTCGACTTTTATCCGCTTGATTAATAGAGAAGAAGTTCCTGATGCGGGAAAAATTTTAGTTGCGGGAAAAGATATTAGTTCGCTCAGTTCTTGGAAAGTGCCCTACCTGAGGAGACAAATTGGCTATGTATTTCAGGACTACAAGCTTTTACCGAAAAAAACAGTCATCGAAAATGTTGCTTTTGCCCTGGAAGTAATAGGAAGACCAAGGCCAATAATCAAACGTCAAGTTCCCGCTATTTTGGAACTTGTTGGGCTTTCTAAAAAAGCTGATCGTCTTCCGGAAGAGTTGTCCGGCGGTGAGCAGCAGAGAGTGTCGATCGCTAGAGCTTTTGTTAATAGACCTTTGATTCTTTTAGCTGATGAACCAACTGGAAATTTAGATCCGGCGACATCTGTTGGCATTATGAGGCTTTTGGACAGAATAAACCGCAGTGGAACTACTGTTGTAATGGCCACTCATGACCGAGGAATCGTGGACTCGATGAGACGAAGGGTTATAGAGCTGGACAGGGGAATTCTTGTACGCGATGAATCACGTGGAGTTTACGAATGAATATACGTTGCGTTTATGATGAGAGTGCGACTGGATGATTTTTAGATTTTGGTATTTTATTCGTGAGACGTTTGTAAGTCTTTGGAGGAACCTCAGTTTAACTCTTGCAGCTATCTTGACTGTTGCCATATCCTTGGCACTAGTTGGTTCATCTTTGCTGATTCGAGAGGGAGCCGATCAGGCTACTGCACAATTTCAAGAAGGTGTTGAATTTATTGTTTTCATGAATGCTGACGCATTAGAAAACCAAAATGAAGCAATCAGAAAAGTTTTAGATACGAGCCCTGCGATCAAAGAGTATGTTTATGTTGATAAATTCGCTGCGTACGAAGAGTTTCGTGAACTTTTTGTTGACAAACCCGAACTGGTTGAGAGTGTTACACCCGAGATAATGCCTCCCTCTTATCGGATTGTTCCAAGTGACCCTGATGCTGACAATGTTACGGAATTAGCTAGACAGTTTTCTGAACAACCTGGTGTTAAAGAGGTAGCAACAGCGACAGAAGCCATTAGGCAAATAGAGGATTTTTCTACAAGAGTGAGTCAGGCTCTACTGGTAGCGGCAATAGTTCTGGTAGCCGTTTCAGCTGTACTGATATTAAATACTGTTTTCACTGCTATATCTGGCCGGAAAACTGAAATAGAGGTCATGAAGTTGGTTGGTGCTACAAATTGGTTTATAAGGATTCCATTTATGCTTGAAGGGACCATACATGGCCTCATGGGAGCTGGACTTGCGGTTCCGGCTCTATTCGTAGTTGACAGTAAAGTTCTTGCTTATTTTCAGGAGTCTGAGGCAGTGCCTCTATTTAGGGGATTTGCGGTTCCAGATGGTTTCGTATGGAGCACAAGTATCTGGATACTAGTGATTGGAGCAGCGATCGGCATGATCGGTTCAGCTTTTGCTGTGACCAGATACTTGGATGTCTGACTTTTGGGTAACAACAATAGTTTTTTAAATTCCAACTTAAATCCACCTGAGCGTGGTCAAATAATCGACACCTCTATAAATGGCAGGGACCTGATCGTTTGGAGAACTGAGAATGGAGTGTTGTGCACAATGGAAGCAAGGTGTCCCCATCAATGGACACACTTGGCATCCGAAGGTGTAGTTGATGGTGAAGAGATAATTTGCATGACACATTTCTGGCGCTTCTCGACACTGGGAGAAGGATGCAAGTTAAATGTAAAAGGTAGACGTGACCCGAAAGGGGACATCGAAGTATTTCCATGTTATGAGAAAGAAGGCAAAATCTGGATTGCTTTGGAAGGTGAGGACAACAGTGAGTGAAAATTTAGATTTGGAAAAATTACAAAAATACGCCTTGAACACTTGGTTGTTCAAACAAGGAGAAATGGTCTCGTTGATGATACATCTCGGTTATCGTTTAGGCCTTTATAGAGCTATGGATGGCCAAGGCATGATCTCGGCTAAAGAACTGTCTGAAGTCTCAGGCTGTCATGAAAGATGGATTTTGGAGTGGCTAAGGTGTAATGCAGCCGCGGGTCTAATAAAAACTTCCGACGGCGTTAGTTTTGAGCTAGAAGCAGAAGGTGCAGCGGTTCTTTCTAAAGCGGACGAACCTACTTATGCCGCTGCAGTTTTTGCGAATATTAAGCCTATTGAAGTCATTGATGGAATCGCTGAAGCATTTAAAACCGGAATCGGTTTAAGTTATGACGGACAAGGAGAGGGTTCAGAGCACGCAGTGGAAGCTATGTGTGGTCCCATGTCTAAAGCATTGCTAGTTTCTCAGGTCCTGCCTCTGTTGGATGGTGTGGCGAACAAGATGAAAAAAGGAGCGAAAGTTCTGGATGTAGGTTGTGGAACTGGACTTGCTATAGAACTTTTAGCTGAAGCCTTTCCTGAGTCTTTTTTTGTTGGTTATGATCCTTCTAGTAGGGCTATAGAAGCCGCTAAACAAAGATTTTCAGAATTTGAAAACGTTGAGCTATTTAATCTTGGGGCAGAGGAGATTCCTGATTCGGGAGACGTGGATTTCGCAATGACGTTGGACTGCCTTCATGACATGCCAAGACCTGACTTGGCCCTTAAAGCTATTTGGGGTGCATTGAAAAAGGACGGAACTCTTTTAGTGAAAGAAATCAAATCTTCTGCTGTATGGGATGACAATTTGAGAAACCCAGTTCTCGCATTGATGTACGCAACTTCGATAACTACGTGTTTGTCATCAGCAATGTCTGATAAAGACACTTTAGGTTTGGGTACTTTAGGTTTGAATCCAGATTTGTTATCAGAGATGACCAGAGAGGCAGGATTTACCTCTTTTCAGCAACACAAGGTCGATGATCCAACGAATCTATATTACGAAGTTCGTCCTTGATTATTCACGATAGATGCTCTCCGAGTGGTCAGTTGAAATGATGCAGCCGTATTGATTTCTCAGTTCGGTTTCCTTATTTAGAACACAGGGAAACTTGTATTCCATCTTTTGTATGGATGAAGGCATTGTTGGTTTATAGGAGTGGAAAGACCCTAGCGGCAAACCAGGGGTATCTACTGATTCCAGATTAGAAAGCGTTTCATGTATTTTTCTTCGACTGGGATTGATTCCAGAATCGTAAAGAGCGCGAGCTATGTATCGTAAAACTGAACAAACCCTCAAAATCGTTTTGGTTCTTCGGTAGTCAATGGTGTGTTGATCAAGGTTGGAGATACGTGAATACTCGGTAAGACACATATCTTCGAAGTCAGAAAAAACACCGTCATTCACTCTCTGGTCCTCTACATATGGATGAGAGATAATTAGGGATCCATTGTAGTAATTAGCGACTTCCGCTCCTCCGTAGTTGAAGATATGGTTCGTTGAGATTTCATCATCTTGCTGGTTAAAACCTGATTGTATTATCTGAGGCTTAGGTAGATCATTTTGAATCATCTGAGTCAACAGTTCAGGAAGTGAGATCGGATTAAGTAAAGGAAAAAGCACATCTGGTGGTTTTTCGGTCAAACCCTCAATGGTTTTTTCTATACCGGCATTACAAAAGATGCCGCCTTCGCAGCTAAGTAGATACACAGAGGGGTTGTAATTGAGCTTTCTGAGAGTTTCCACAAGTCCAGTAAAAACCGATTCAAATTCCTCCAAAGTGTCGTCAGCGACTATGGCAATTGATTTATCTGATAAGAGGTTATTTTCTTCAGAAAAATCTAACATTAGAGAGAAAGCTTGCTCTGCAGAGAAGTTATCAAGAAGAAGCCGACCATCTGAATTGCCAAAATATTTGGACGGTAAGACTTTTGATGAAATTAGAGCTGTTTTATTTTCATCAACTACACATTTTTCTAATGAACCGGAGAATCCTGAAATATCGACAACTATCACTGCAGGGATTTCTTTAGTTGCGTCAAGACAGGCGATATTACCCAGAGTCGAAGTGTCAATTTCTGAGACTTGGATTGGGTAAGTGAGCACTTCTCTAAGATCGATTTTTCTTCCGTGGAAACCTCCACAATCTTCATTAAGAATTTTGACGAAAGAAGAAAATATCTCTGATAAGTCACCACGGAAATCTTCGAAACCATGTATCGCTAGTTCACTGTTATCTGTACGTATGTAGGAGATGATTATTGAATCTTCGGTTATTCCTCGACCAGTTGCTTGAGGTCCTATTCCAGTTTGTATTTCTTCTCCGATTCGAATCTCCTGGCCTACAAAAATTAAATTAGGATTTGCGATTTCGTTCATTTCGAGTATTTCTTCGAGTGTCAAGTCGTGCCGAGACGCAATTATTGCGAGAGATTCACCTTTTTTGACCTGCACAGTAGCCGGAAGTATTTCCTCTTTAATCGGTGAGTAAATTCTGCAAAATTCTTCTATGGATTGGAAGGGGTGACCTCGATCGATTCGAAGAGATTGCTCAGAGAAATCTATTGAGAATTCCCAAGTGTTCTTTTGAATCTCGGACAACTCAAGGGTTTCTTCTTTAAAGGCTTCTGTCTGATAATTATCGTCATATGTTTTGGAATCTGAGACCGGTTGAGAAGTTGAGACAATCGAATTGTTTTTCAGTATTTCCGAATCAACTATTTCCATTTCCTGAGTGCTTTCAGTGGAACATGCAGAGGCTATTAAAGCTATTAAGAGAGCGAACTTAATATATCTACTTCGCATGAGTTGATCTCCTGAAACCATTAAAACACCGACCGCGAGATGAGACTAGTGTCTAGCATCGTGTTTTAAGCGTCAAGTTTAGAATTGTGAATAAAAAATTGAAAGTGAACCAGTTGGCAAGTATCTATTGCGTATTCTCTTGGTAGGTACCAAGGAAAAAAATGGACGAAGAAGATAGCGAAAATAACGTAGACGCAGAGACCTTAGACGAGAGTGTCGAAGAAGTAGAGAGCGAGAGTAGAAACGAGTTGGAACTTTCTGACGAGAAAACACGCGCCAGAAGACAAACTTTTTTTAAAACACAAAATCAATCTAAATCTCCGGTAGCTGCGTATCAAGTTACACCTGGTGGTAAATGGTCTACGGAAGAAGCTGATGAGGAAATACTGAAATTTTTGAAACGTTTGGCTGGAGAGCGAGATTTGATTGATAGCACTGATCCGATTGATTTTGCGAAGGAAAATGATCTTTTATTGCTTTTCGGGCCTGATGAAGAAGAAGAATTTGCTCGACTAGCTTTACGTTTCCCAGAAGAAACCATTGAGAGTTGGGCGACTCTTTTGAGTGGAGGTAACCGGTCGGAAGCTTTTGGACCGAGGTCGCGAGCAGAAAGACGTAGTGAAGCTGCAATTGCTTCAGAACTGCAGAGCGCGGTGCTTAGACGCTCAATAACTGCGGCAATAGGTATTGCTTTGGTTTTGGTCATTTTTTTCTCGTTAAAAGCGCTAACAGGTGGTTCTGAAGATGAAAGTGGTTTAGGTCTAAGGTTTTCTGCAGTTACTTCTACACAAACAGGCGAACAGTCGAAAAATTTTCTGGCCTTTTCAAACCCTGTCGCGGAACCTGCCTTGGTGGCAGTAGCAGATCGAGTGGTCGCAGTTAGAGATGGACAGGGATCACTTATGGATCGTATTGAAGTTGATGTCGGTGAAGGAGTTCTTCCGATACCTCCAGGTGTTTTGACTGCTACGGTTTTTCAGTACCGAGAAGGACAGATTGCCTTAGTTGGTCCTGTTGGTTGGGTCGCTGAATCCTGCACAATGGTTTCAGTTACAACAAAGGATCTGAGGCCCTTAGATGTGGTTTATTATGCTGGGTCAAATGCCACTTGTCCCGTTCAGTTCCAGATGACTAAAACGCAACCTACATGTATAGGTGATTCAGCTCTTATACTGCCCATTTCTATCCCACAGAGAGACAATCCACAAAAACTGCCTGAAGGAGGAGTCGGATGGGCTGAAAAAGTTCGGTTTGGTCTTGAAAGCTCTGAAGCAGATTTGAATGGGTGGGAAGTGCTCTCGGTAAGAGGGACAATCGAAGTTCCGGAAGGTGTCGAAAACGTCGTCATACCAAAATTTGGTGGCGCATCAGGCGACACACTGCAAATTGATTTGGGTATGAGTTCTGCTGGTCAATCAGCGGGGTCGTGCGTAATTGAATAGTAAAAAGCCTTTTTTTGACGAAACCGCGATGTTTGGAGTTAAAAGTTTTGAAAGAACTGGCGAACAAGTAACTTCAACACTGATAGCTCTTCGTAGAAAAGCTGATATAGCAATTCTTCG
Organism: Candidatus Neomicrothrix sp. UBA881; assembly: GCA_002294285.1. Taxonomy (GTDB): domain Bacteria; phylum Actinomycetota; class Acidimicrobiia; order Acidimicrobiales; family MedAcidi-G1; genus MedAcidi-G1. The sequence continues at coordinate 31,174 of DBFL01000061.1, read as the reverse complement.
CCTTCAGGCTCATTTCGATTCTCCACTAGCAGATCGTCTAATTCCTTGGTTGGGGGCATTCCTACTCAGTTTGTCCCTAACGCTTTTGTCGCTAGCACGATTCAGAGATTTAAGCTTTAGTGAACAAATCGGGTACTACATACAAGCTTCACACCTTTTGGAACTGGGTGAGTCGCCAGAAGTAAATCAATTAGGTATGAATATTTTTGCTGTTCAAGCGTCTTGGTTATTTTGGCCGATAGCTCTAATTGCGAGAGTTTTTCCTTCAGGAGAGTTCATGCTGGTGATTCAGGCAATCGCGTTAGGGTTAGGTGTGGTTCCTATATGGCGGATCGCTAGAGGTCCTGCCAATCTAAGAACCGGAGGTGCAGCAGCTCTGGTATTTGCTTATTCTTTGCATCCTTCTATCCATAATTTGAATCTCGCTGGCTTTTATCCCGAGTCATTTGCCATACCTGCTTTACTCGCCGCATATTTGGCCGGACACCGGGATAAGTGGTTGGTGAGTTCAGGATTTATATTTTTAGTCCTAATATCACGTGCAGATCTAGGATTGGCCGTACTGGCCCTTGGAATAGTTTTTGCTTTCGAGAATAAAAAAATTGCTGGAAGGATTCTAATTTCTCTAGGTTTTGTGTGGTTTTCGGTAATGGCATTTTGGATCCAGCCTTTAATTGGAACAGGTTCTTATCCTCATATTGCAGCGTTTAAACATTTTGGAGATGGTTCTTTGGATGTGATTTTCGGAATTTTCTCGGATCCTTTCGGCCTTCTAAAAGAACTTTTAGTCAGAGATAATTTTGAGCAATTAATTTTGATTGTTGCTCCTGTTCTATTTCTTCCATTAATTCATCTTCGATATGTGATGCCAGTTGTCCCACTGTTAATTTTTTACCTTGTAGCAGACGTTCCTATAGGGCCTTTAGGAAATCCTCAACAAGACGTGGCTGTGTTAGTTATGGTTTTCATCGCAGCTGCTTATGCTTTAAACAAAATCGGCACCTCAGGCGTCAGTAGGGTACTCGTAGGTCGGCGAATACTGACTGTCTTGTTGCTGACCGCAACTGTTTTTTTTATCCGTGATTCCGCTTCCTCTCCTTTCGAGAAGCCTTGGGAATGGGGAAGAAGAGATGAAGTTGATATAGCAAGAATTACCTCAGCCTTTTGGCTGGGTGATGATGCAAGTGTTATGGCCCCAGCAAATCTGTACCCAGAAATAGCTAATCGTAAAAACGCTTTTGTTCTTGAAAACACTGATTATGTTTCACCTGACCCAGAACAGTTGAAAAACATAGATGCAGTGATCTTTGATACGAATATTACAAACTGGCTTGCTGACGAATATATTGCTTATTCTGAAAAAATGAGTGAGCTCGGTTTCGTTAAACGCTTCGAATCTAAAGGTGTGCAAACCTGGATTCGCAAACCGGGTTCAAGCTAGTATCTGAAGTTTCACGAACCTTATTTAGAGAGGCATTTCTGAAGTAACTCCAAGTCTGAGGCGAGTTCATCCGAGGATATGTTTGAATTGGCATTAGCGAAGTCCAAATGACTCATATCATCAATAGGTATTACGTGTAGATGAACGTGCGGTACTTCAAAACCAGCGATCATTAATCCTATGCGGTTGGGTTTGAAAGCTTTCATTTGGGCTTTTCCTATTTTTTGTGCGATCTTCATACAATGTGAAGCCGTTTCTTCGGTTAGGTCTGTCCACATGTCTATTTCTTGGTTGGGTACAACCAGGGTGTGGCCACGATTAATTGGTCGAATGTCAAGGAATGCGAAGCACTCTGGGTCCTCCCAAAGTATGTGTCCAGGTATCTCTCTTGAGAGGATTCGAGTAAAAACTGACGGCATAAATGCTAGCTTTTCAATAATTGTCTCTTTGGTCAAACACGGCCATACCTAGCTATGAATATTCTGCCCCTAGAGAAGGATAGATTGTCACGATGGGTAACAAAATTTTTACCATTCCTAATCTGATTAGCGTTCTGCGACTTCTTTGCATTCCCCTGTTTGTTTGGATCCTTTTTGGAGTTGAAGATCGATCTGCAGCTGCACTTCTCTTAGCAGCACTTGGAGCAACAGACTGGATCGACGGGTGGATTGCAAGGAAGTTCAATCAAACTTCAGAACTAGGAAAAATTTTGGACCCAACTGCTGACAGGCTTCTTCTGATAGTTGCTATACCGGCTTTGATAGTTGATGATTCAATTCCAATTTGGTTTGCAGTACTTGCATTAGTTAGAGAGTTGTTGGTTGGAGGAGGGACTGTGCTGCTGGCACTTTTAGGCGCTAGGAGAATAGACGTTTTATGGTGGGGTAAAACTGGTACATTCGCAATGCTTTTCGCTGTTCCTTCTTTTTTAGCGGGCGAATCAACTATTTCGATTAACGAATTTTTTGCTGTTTTCGCTTATATCTGTGGCTTGCCGGGACTAATAATCTCCTGGTTTGCCGCATTTATGTACATACCGCTGGCATCGGAAGTTTTGAAAGAACGTCGACAAGACCGCCAGTCATTTTAATGAATTTTTCTTTCTCTATTATAAAAATGAGCACTTTGACGCTAGTTTCGACTTTATGAATATCCCTGAAGACCTTATGTATTCTGAGGATCACCAATGGGTGCGTATCGAGGGAGATGGGTTAATCCGGATCGGAGTGACTGATTATGCACAAGATGCGTTAGGTGAAGTTGTTTTCGTCGAACTACCCGCTGTCGATTTGGAGATAGAAAAGGGAAATATGTTGGGAGAAGTTGAGTCCAGTAAATCAGTTTCGGAAATCTCTGCTCCAGTAAGTGGAAAAATTCTTGAGATTAATGACGACCTGGAGTCATATCCAACAAAAATAAACGACGACCCATATGGAGAGGGATGGATTTGTTTAATGGCTACAGAAGGGTCAAGTCCAGAAGGTCTACTTTTAGACGCTGAGTCATATCGCTCCCTACTGGAAGGGTGACTATTCGTGAATAGGGAAGACGAGATCTTTAGTGATGAAGAGGTAACAGATGCGATCGAAATAGATCCAGAAATCCCTCACCGTTTAGATCGCGAGATATTTGAAGTAGACACGGGGATACTTGTCATCGAATCTGGCCCTAAGTCAGGTTCACGGTACGCTTTGGATTCCGAATCTATACTTATTGGAAGGGGGAAAGATTCAGATATTTTTCTCGATGATGTAACGGTTTCAAGACGGCATGCTCTCATTGAAAGAGATGGAAGTGAATATAAGGTTTCCGATTTGGGGTCGTTAAATGGCACTTACGTAAATGCCAAAGGAATCCAGTCTGAAGAATTGGTAGATGGTGATGTGCTTCAGGTAGGGAGATTTAAACTTGTATTTTTTCACGGAATTGCCCAGAACTGATTGAAGATTGAATTGTCCGAAACGAAGTTGTTCAACATAGGTCAGGTTTGCGAAAATCTGATCGAAGAGTTTCCGCAAATCACAGTTTCAAAGATCCGCTATTTGGAATCGCAAGGGTTACTTACTCCAACTAGAACCGAGTCTGGTTATCGAAAGTTCTCCACCAGTGATCTGGATAAACTTGTTTGGATTCTAAGGCAACAAAGAGACTATTTCGTTCCTTTAAAAACTATTAAAGAGAGACTAGATAAGAAGGGTTTTGACTTCGAGACGGATGAAATTCCTGAAAAGTCAGACTCTGATAGAAAATTTGAAGAAGATCCAATAACAACAGGAATAAGTCTAGACATTAAAGGTTTAGCTAAAGCTTCTGGAGTTCCATTAGAAAAAATTGAGGAACTGAATGAATTGGGTGTAATAAAAGGACGAAAAGTTGGAAACAAACAAATTTTCGAAGGTGAAGCCTTGATAACTGTCAGGTCGGCAAAGCGCCTTTTTGAACTTGGTATGGAAGTTAGACATTTGAGAATGTATCTTGTCGCCGCTCAAAGAGAAGCAGGCGTTATTGAGCAATTGTTGTCTGCTAAATCTAAAAGCGAGGATCTTAAATCAAGAGTTGAAGCGAAGAGAGAGTTGAATGAAGTTGTTGCTTTAGGAAGAGAAATTCACAAGTGTCTACTAAAACTCTCACTAGATGGACTAGAAACTTGGTAGATGGATTATCCAAAATTATTACAGAATAAAGAAGAAATTGAATGCAGGGTTAGAGAACTAGCTACTGAACTAGACGACTACTTGAAAGATGGTGGCGTCGTAGTGGGAGTGCTTAAGGGATGCCTGCCTTTTCTGGCTGACCTTGTGCGAGAGATCAATTATGAAATAGAAATAGATTTTCTTGCTCTGACTTCATTTAAAGAAAATACCGGGCGGGTTCGTCTAACAAGAGACTTGGGTATTGATGTATCTGGCCGCAATGTTTTACTCGTTGAAGATGTAGTAGACACCGGCTTCCGACTCCATTTTTTGAGAAACCATCTTGAGACTCATCAGCCCGCAGAGGTAAGAGTTTGCACACTCTTTGATCGTTCAGATCGACGTGTTCTGCCTGTCAAAGTTGAGTATTCGGGCTTTGTGCTTCAAGAGGGTTTCATTGTCGGTTACGGAATTGAACACTTAGGCATGTTTAGGAACCTACCCTCCGTGGTTTCAGCTAATCAGTCGGTTCTAGATGAAGAGTTTGCAAATGGCGAATCTAAATTGGTGGATGAAATCCTAAGAATCGCTCAAGGTAAAGAAATAGTTGAATGCTAGTTTGCAGTTTTGGAGGGGTCGATGAATGAAATGATAGTAATAGGAGTTCAACAAGTTCTGCCTTCCAATACTCCTGTGATCCTTCTGCGTGAAAAAGAAGGTGAACGACTTCTGCCCATATTTATTGGTTTACCCGAAGCCACTGCAATAGGTTTGACTCTCGCAGGTCAAGAACCGCCTAGACCTATGACCCATGACCTTTTCGTTACTGTCTTGGAGACCTTTTCAGCTACTTTGGAAAGGGTTGTGGTCACACAATTAAGGGATCGAACTTTTTATTCAGATATCTATCTTCGAGGACCGGCAGGCGTGGAAGTCCTTTCCGCAAGACCTTCGGATGCAATTGCGTTAGCGGTTCGCATGGGAGCAGATGTTTTTGTTGAAGAGGACGTCTTGGAAGAAGCAGGATATATTGCACCGCCTGAACAGGAAGAACCGGTTACGGATGTTCAAGTGGAGGAGTTTAGAGAGTTTTTAGACAATGTAAATCCCGATGATTTCGCGGGTTAAGACTAAAAAGCCAAAGTCTTGTTCGGTTGAATTGTTGACCTGAAGGCTGTAAACCCCTATCATGTAGAATAACACTGATGTAGTTCTCTGAGCGAAATACGAGTTCTTACCTGTTTTTCGCGCGGGAGAGGGAAAGAACATGTCCAAAGAACAAGGTTATAGCGGTGACGAAGCCAGGAAAATTGTAGGTATTACATACAGGCAATTGGATTACTGGGCTAGAACTGAACTTATAAGACCCTCTTTGTCTGACGCTAGTGGTAGCGGCACAAGAAGAAGGTACTCATATCGAGATCTACTCAAGTTGAAAGCAGTGAAGGCGTTAATTGATGCCGGTATCCGTTTGGCTTTGATTCGGAGAGTTTTCGAATTTCTTGAAGAGAAACTTGATGAAGATGTAGTGCAAGTGAATTTAGTTATTCAAGGTTCTTCTGTAATGGTGCAACGCGGCGAAGAGGAGATTATAGATCTTTTGCACAACGGACAGGGAGTGTTGAATATTTTACCCATGGCTGGCGTCAAGGAAGATCTCGATGCCAAGATAGTTGAGCTTTTCCCTGGCGCTGATGAGACGAGTGTAGGAATTGAAGATGACGGTCAAGCAATTGCACAGTAGTTGCCATAGGGTCGGAGGAACTGTTTCTTAAATGAGCGAGGTTCACGAACTCCCTGATAGAAGTCTTTCTTCTTCGTTTGCTCATGAGTCTGAAGAAAAAATAGCCCAATTATTGGATTTTTACGGAATTAAATGGGAATACGAACCTACGACTTTCGTGTTGGAAAGAGACTCTGCGGGGCAACCTAGATCAGCATTTACTCCTGATTTTTACTTGCCTGAGCATAATCTCTATCTAGAGGTAACGACCTTAAAACAGTCGCTTGTCACTAGAAAAAATCGAAAGGTACGTAGGTTGCAAGCGCAGAGGCCAGACTTGAGCATTCGTATTCTTTACAGAAGTGATATAGAAAGACTTTTCTTATCTGATGCGGCTTGATTTATCAGTCAAGTAAATCTGGTTCGTCAACTAAAATTTTGTCAAACAAAGGCTGAGCGCTGAACCAACCCGAAAAAGCGTTGCCAATCTGATTATTCGTAAGCGTTGCTGTTTCGTGATCTATAGGAATCGTAGTTCCGGCTGCTTCTGCAAGTAGTTGCGCTTGGCAAGTTCTTTCCATAGTAACGAAGAGCCAAAGCGCCTCATCGACTGTCTCACCTAAAGTTAAAAGGCCATGATTTTTCAGTATTGCAGCTTTACAGTCTCCCAAAGCTGCGGCAATTCTTTTTCCTTCGAGCGGATCGAGCACCACACCTGTGAAATCGTCAAATAAGACATGGTTGTTATAAAAAATACAACTGTCTTGTGTCAGTGGATCAAGAGTTTTGCCTAATGAAGAAAAAGATTTACCAAAAATTGAGTGAGAATGCGCAGCTGCAACAATCTCAGGTCTCTCCATATGTATTCCAGAATGAATAGCGAATGCTGCCTGGTTAACTGCATAATTTCCTTCAATTACATCACCATTATGGTTAACAAGAAGAAGGTCAGAAACTGAAATATGGCTAAAGTTCATTCCGAATGGATTTACCCAAAAGCAGTCAGTTTCCTCAGGGTCTCTTGCTGTTATATGTCCAGCTACCCCCTCGCTGAAACCGTATCTTCCAAAAATTCTAAATGCTGCAGCTAGACGTTCTTTGCGGTGCTTTCTCTCATCCTCAACGTTTTCAAAAACAGGCATCTCATGCATGAGGGGTAAATTCGTTTGGAATCTTTGCGATGCTTCTAATTCTTTTTCATTATTCATTTTTTATCCTCAGTTGAGTTTAATTTCAAAGGAAAATTTCATCAATCCAAAACGCGCACTGATTTATCTCGCAGCCAATGGTCAGCAATAACGAGAAGAGACATGGCTTCAACCATAGGTACTGCTCTGGGTAAAACACAAGGGTCGTGTCTCCCTTTCGCTTCGAGACTTACGGGATTATTTTCGTTGTCGACCGTTTCCTGCGTGCTTGAAATTGTGGCTGTAGGTTTAAAAGCAACACGGAAAATTATTTCAGAACCGTTTGTTATTCCTCCCTGAACTCCTCCTGAATTATTCGTTTTAGTTATTGGATTTTTTTCACCAGGTGCAAATTCGTCGTTGTGTTCGCTACCTTTCATGAGTACAGAAGAAAATCCACTTCCTATCTCGAAACCTTTTGTGGCAGGTAGCGAAAGCATCCCTTTTGCTAGATCAGCTTCGATCCTGTCAAAAACGGGAGCCCCTAAGCCTGCAGGAACTCCTCGAATTAAACATGTCACTATTCCACCAAGGGAATCACCAGCTTTTTTTGCTTCTGTGATTTTTTTAACCATTGCTGCTGACGCTTCGGTGTCAGGGCAACGAGTTATTTGTGCTTCAATTTCATCAAAATTAACATTTTCAGTATCAACATCAGCTTTTATGTCATGGATCTGTGAAACCCAAGCAATAACTTCCACATCGGTCGTTTCATCTAAAAGCTTTCTAGCAACTGCACCTGCCGCTACTCTTCCTATTGTCTCTCTAGCACTAGAGCGACCTCCTCCTTGCCAGTTACGGATACCAAATTTTGCATCATAAGTGAAATCAGCATGAGAAGGACGGTAGGTATTTTTCAAATGCTCGTAAGCTTCCGGTTTTGCGTCTTCATTTCTGACAAGAATTGCAATCGGAGTGCCGAGTGTTTTTCCCTCGAACACACCAGAGAGTATCTCAGCATTATCTGTCTCATCCCGCTGGGTTGTAATTTTACTTTGCCCAGGACGACGCCTGTCGAGATCACGTTGAATATCAACTTCATTTAAAGCTAACAAAGGTGGACATCCATCAATGACTACACCTACACCGCCACCGTGGCTTTCACCCCATGTGGAAATTTTAAACAAAGAACCGAAACTATTTCCCATATATAGATCATAGAGGGCTTTAGCGGCAGGCTAGGTCTCATTAAATGACTGCGATACCCTCAAAGTGTGTCAGCAACATATGGGAATTTAAACATCGCTAACGCCTGGGAGGCAATAGCCGATCAAATAGGCGATCTGCCGGCAATTTCTACTCTTGAAACTTCAACCACATGGAAAGAATTTGAAAGAAATTCTGCTTCTTTAGCAAGAACATTTTATGAAAAAGGTTTGAAACGAGATTCAAAAGTAGCTTTTTATTGTTATAACGGGCCGGAATATCTAGAAGGTCAGTTTGCAGCTTTCAAATTGAGAGCTATTCCAGCAAATGTTAATTATCGATATTTAGACGAAGAACTCGCTTACATTTTGAATAATTCTGACGCTGAAGCAATATTGTTCGACTCTAGTTTGACTGAAAGGGTTGACTCGGTTCGCGCAAAATGTCCGAAACTCAAAGCTTTCGTAAGGATAGGAGAGGGGGCAAACGAAGATTGGTTTATGTCTTATAAAGACGCAATCAGCAACGATCCTTTAGAGAGATTTGAAAGATCCAGTGATGATCTATGGTTCCTTTACACAGGAGGCACCACCGGAAGTCCAAAAGCTGTTATGTGGTCTCATTCTGGGCTCATTGGCGGTATGGGAGAAACTTTTCGCTCACTAGGTGAAGAAATCCCAGAAACCCCACGCGATGCAGGCGATCTTGCGAAACGAGTCACTGGATCTGGAAAAGAAATAAGACAACTTTGCGCTGCTCCGCTTATGCACGGGACGTCAAGTCTGACTGCATTGAGCACGCATATGCATGGAGGTCTAGTAGCGACTCTTGCCTCTAAGACATTTAATGCCAAGGAACTATGGGAAACAGTCGAAAAGTTCAAAATAACGATGCTCACGATTGTCGGCGATGCATTCGCCCGACCGATGATTGATGAACTCGAGAGATCCGTTGCAGATGGTAGAAGTTGGGATATTTCTTCACTCCGCCTTGTGATGTCTTCTGGTGTCATGTTTAGCGCTCCGTTGAAAGAACGACTACTAAATTTACACAGTTGCACTATTTTGGACGCTTTAGGTTCCAGTGAAGGAACCGGAATGGGCAAACAGGTAACTTCACGAAAAAGAAAAGACACTGGAACAGCAAGGTTTTATCTCGGCAAACACACAAAAGTCCTCAGAGAAGATGGACAAGAAGTTGAACCAGGATCTAAGCAGATAGGAAAACTTGCTTTGGGTTACCCGTTGCCGGTGGGGTATTACAAAGATCATGAGAAAACAGAGGAAACTTTTCCAACTATAAATGGTAGAAGATGGTCGATACCGGGAGATTGGGCATCTGTCGAAAAAGATGGTTCAATTACACTTTTGGGTAGAGGGTCAGAATGCATAAATACAGGCGGAGAGAAAGTTTTTCCTGAAGAAGTTGAAGAAGCTTTGAAGATAAACCCCAAAATAATTGACTGTAACGTTGTGGGTTTACCTGATGATCGGTGGGGAGAAGCAGTGGCAGCAGTCGTAGAAATTAAAGATGGTGAGATAATCAGCGAGTTGGAAATTATCAACGATGCAAAAAAGAGGTTGGCTGGCTACAAAGTGCCTAAAAGTATAGTTTTTGTTGAAAAACTTAAAAGAGGACCCAATGGTAAATCTGATTATAGGTGGGCTCGTAAGACAGCTGAAAATGCGCCGATTTAAAGATCTGTTACAAGGGCTGAGGGTTCAGGCAGTTCGTCGCCAGTAATTATTGAAGAATGTCGGGAATTAACTGCACCTATGTGTTGATCATCAGTAAAAATCCAGAACTTGTCATTTGAAATCGCTTCGTATACAAGTTCAGCTACCTCAGACGGTTGCTTGGCGTTAGCGTTGATCCATTCCATAAATGCCTCTCTTTGAAGAAGATCAGCGTCAGATAGATCAAATGAGGAATCTTTAACAAAATTTTCAGGTCGGTTCCTCTCCGAGTTAAAAATGTTTGTTGCTACAAATCCCGGACAAAGGCAGCTTACCCCAACAGCAGAATTGTCAGCCCTTAGTTCATGGTGCAGTGTCTCAGCGATTGTAACCGCAGCAAATTTTGTCGCGTTGTACGGACCAAGGTTAGGTATCGATACATGCCCAGCGATTGATGCCGTAATAACCACATGTCCTTCATCCATTTCACGTAAGGCAGGAAGGAAAAGATTCAAACCGTTTATAATTCCCCACAAGTTGACTCCGATTACCCACTCCCAGTCACCAATTGTCGCTTCAGATATAGAAGCTCCGAATCCAACACCTGCATTAAGGCAAATCAATTCAGGATTTCCAAAAGTCTCGGCAATTTGACTTTTCATACCTTTCATAGAATCCAGATCGCTCACGTCGCATTGAATTCCAATTGCTTCATAATTGAGTTCTTTCAACTCGGACACTGCTTCTTCTAGAATTGGGGTTTCAATATCAGCGAGTGCAATTTTCATTCCAGATTCCGCTAAACGTCGACCTATTGCGAGACCTATACCAGAGGCCCCGCCGGTAATTAGAGCTGTTTTTCCAGTTAAATTTTTCATTTCTCTCCAGTCAGATTATTCCTCAAAACCAAGCAATGCTTGTTCGACTACCTCAGTAAGAGCGGGGTGGATATAAAGCTGATTTTTCGCCAATTCTTCAACTGTAATCGAGACGCTCATTGCTGTAACTAATTGCTGTATGAGAATGGAGGCCTGATAACCAATGATGTGTGCACCCAAAAGAAGTTGGCTGCTAGGGTCGGTCAATAATTTAACAAATCCCTGCTCATCTTCCATTGCCCATCCGAACGCGGTGTCCGAGTAACTCCGTATGGATTTTGAGTATGGAATATTTTTCTGCAACAACTCATCTTCAGTGAAGCCCACAGTAGCTATTTGAGGATTACCGAAAACCGCCTTAGGGATAACAGATCGGTCGATTTTAATCAAATTGTCGCTGTTCAAGAGATTATGCGCTACAACTCTCGCTTCCGCGTTTGCAGTGTGCTTAAGTTGAAGAGGATTTGTGACATCACCTAAAGCCCAAACCCCTTCTGAGGAAGTGCGCAAATATTCATCAGTTAATACGTAGCCGTCGTTGTCACATTCAATACCGCCTTTTTGAGGATCAAGAAATTCAGTATTAGGAGCTCGACCTGTCGCTATTAAAAGCTGATCAGCTGCAAGAGTTCCGCCTTTTTTAAGTTCAATAACGAATTCTTCGTTGTATGAAACATGCTCGATCTCTTCAGAAAAGTAAACAGTAAACCTGTCCGAATAAATCTCGGTGATTCTTTCCCTGATAGAACAGTCAGCTTCGCTGAGAAACTCTTCACCTCTCAAGATAATTATCACTTCAGAACCGAAAGCTCCAAAAATATGAGCCATCTCTATAGCGATAAACCCACCACCTATGATCACTAGTCGCTTAGGTAAAGAAGTTATTCTCATAATCGAATCGGAAGTATGAAAAGGTGTGTCACTCAACCCTTTGAACTCTGGAACAACTGGATTGGCCCCTGCCGAAATAACTATCTGATCAGCCGTGACTTCATTTCCTGATATGCCAAGAGTTTTATCTGAAAGGAAATTAGCCTTATCACGGTAAACGGTTACATTTTCGAGGCTTTTTCTGTACTGAAGACCCGCTTCCGCAATTGGGTCGATCCGTCCGAAAATCCGTTCTTGGATTCCCGTCCAATCGACATTTGATAATGAAGAATTTACGCCAAGCTCCCTTGCATTTTCAGCATTAAGTGCCAGATCCGCTGCGTAAATAAGCATTTTCGAAGGTATGCATCCACGGTTCATGCAAGTTCCACCGAATTCAGCAGGCTCGGCGATTGCAATGTCAAGATGATCGTGCTCTGGGCCAATTATCGTGTTACCGGAGCCGGCACCGATTATTAAAAGATCGTGATGGGGCATCTAACTACTTAGAGGCCAAAAGAAGCCCCAGAGAACGCAGCATTTGAGTCCCTGCTCCTAATGACGTCGTAATATGTTTATTCCACAGCGTGTATCTATGAAGTGGATAGTCTGTCGAAACTCCCATACCTCCATGGCAATGCTGAGTTGCATGGGCAATTTCTGTAGCACGTTCCGAAGCCCACCACTTTGAAATATAGGTATCTTCGAGAGCATCAAGACCAGCACCTAGACGCCAAGCTGCAGAAAAGGTTGTAAGTCGGATCCCTCCAACATTTATAAACTGATCAGCAAGGCGTTGAGTGACAGCTTGAAAAGTAGCTAAGGGTCTACCGAACTGTTGCCTTTCACTAGTATAAGAAGCGGTCATTTTGAGAGCTGTCTCAGTTACTCCAAGCTGCGTGGCACAAAGAGCTATGAGTGAAACTTGAAAAAACCATAAAAGGCCTTCAAGTCCAGCAAGTTTTTCGGCAGGTGTGTCAGCAAAAGATATTTCCCAGAGTTGTTGACCACGAGTTGAATTAGTTGGATCCATGCTTATGCCGGCATCCTTAAGGTCCACAATGCAAATAGCCGGCCCATCGTTTGTCGATACTGTTACTAAAACAAAATCTGCATGGTTAGCGTGTTCAACGACCGTTTTCTTTCCATTTACAAGACCATTTTCAAAGGAAACAGCGGGTTCCATAAACTTGTCATTTAGAAATTCTTGAGAAGCAAAAGTTAAAAGCTTGGAACCATTTACAACTTCTGGCAGTAATGAATTCCTTTGTTCCTCAGAGCCAAACTTATCGACTGTAATTGCAGATACTAGGTTAGGAAGAAGGGGAATCGGGGCCACATATTGACCTTGCGCGCGTAGTATGCAAACTAGAGCGAGAAAGTCTAAACCAGCGCCTCCTACATCTTCATTTAAAGTTGCACCGATAAGTCCAGATGAAACAAACTTTTCCCACAGTGGACGATCGAACCAATCCCCGGATACTTCTACCTCTTTCAAATTTTCCATCGTGACATGATCATCTAGGATTTTTGTAGCCAAATCAGTAATTTCGTTGTGTTCTTCAGAAAGGTCAAAATTCATAAATAAACCTCACCTACGCCGTTTCTCTCGTGGTAACCCAAGTCCAGCCATACCAATAATGTCTCTTTGAATTTCATTCGTTCCACCACCAAAAGTCAAAACCCAGACCGAGCGATAACCATTCTCTATTTGTGATGCCAGATCAGATCCCGAGTCACCTTCTATCAGATGGCCAGTTGCACCGATTACTTCAGTCAACTGAGTGTAAATACGATGCATAGATTCGGAACCGTGAACCTTGATTGCAGATGCATCGGCAGGGCTCATTTTTCCATTCGTATTGGCATAGGCAACTTCCCAATTTAGAAGATCAAGATATCGAACGAGAGAACGACATTCCGCAAGTTTCACTTGAACCCATTCCTGGTCTATCACTCTTCTGCCATCAGGCAAAATATTGTTTGTAGCCCACTCCACGGCATCTCTGACCAGTCTCACCATGCGTCCCGCTGCGAATAAAGAAACCCTCTCATGGTTGAGTTGGCTGGTAATCAGATTCCAACCTCCATTCACCTCTCCGATTCGCATACTGTCTGGAACCCTCACTTCGTCATAAAATGTCGCAGTTGTATCGGCAGCTCCGAAAGTTTCAAAGGGCTGTATAGAGAATCCAGGATCCTTAGTATCAACGATGAAAAGAGTTATTCCTTTATGTCCCGGAGCTTCTGTATCAGTTCGAGCAGCAAGCCAGATGTAATCTGCGTTGTAAGCCAGACTTGTATACAACTTTTGACCATTGATAACCCAGTCATCCCCATCTCTGACAGCTCTCGTTTTCAAAGATGCAAGATCAGTTCCAGCTTCCGGCTCTGAGTATCCAATCGAGAAATGAACTTCCCCTGCAAGAACCTTTTTTAGGAAAAAATCTTTTTGTTCATCAGTGCCAAACTCTCTGATGGTGGGGCCAACTGTGTTGGTTGTGAGAAAAGGTATAGGACACCATGCAGCTTGCGACTCGTTGAAAAAAATATATTGCTCAATAGGAGTAAAGCCTTTGCCGCCATGCTCAACAGGCCAGCCGACACCGAGCCAACCATCTTTGCCTATCTTTTTAATTAGTTCTTTGTAAGGTTTGTTCTCAGCGAAATCAGCGCTTTTGACCTGCTCTCGTACTTCTGGCGTCATCAAGTCATTGAAATAGGACTCGAGCTCTTTGCGAAGGGACTCTTGTTCTTCAGTTAAGTCAATAAACATGCGGACCTTTCAAATTGATCGCACTTAAGTATGCAATGAAAAGTCAATTTCGCGGGACAGAATCCCAAGAAGCACCCTTGAATGGGTCCGGTTCTTTCGGCAGGCCAAGGACTCTTTCTCCAATAATATTTCGTTGCACTTCATCTGTTCCTCCTGCAATGCTTACTCCTGAAGCAGCCAGGCATCCAACAGCCCACTTTTCAGCATCCTCATCTTCGATTTCCCAAGCCTGACCGGCAGTACCGACTATTTGCATTGAGGCGTCTCTGAAAACACGTGCCAGAATAGAGCCGTTTAGTTTAGCAATTGAACCTTCAGGCCCAGGAATACGTCCCGCTGCAACAGAGTCACGAACACGCTGTCCGATGAATCGTCGGATTTTCTCGCGAATCCAAAGATCAGAGAGTATTTGCCTGATATTAGGATCGGAGTTTTTATTCATATTTCTCGCTAATTCGATCAGAGCCGGACTCCGATCAGCAGTTAAAGAGCCACCGCCTGCTCCTATTGAAACACGCTCAAACATAAGCATTGAAACCGCCAGATTCCAACCTTGATTAAGATCACCAAGCAGATGATCCAAGGGGATTCTAGTTTCATTGAAAAACACCTCGTTGAAGCCACTTCCTCCAGAAATTTGACGTAACGGTCTAACTTCTACGCTTGGGTCAGTTAAATCGACTATGAACATAGAAAGTCCTTGATGTTTCGGTAGAGAAGGATCTGTTCTAGCGACAACCAGACCTAAATCGGCATAGTGAGCACCAGAGGTCCAAACTTTTTGCCCTGAAATAACCCATTCATCTCCATCTTGGTTTGCTCGCGTTGACAGACCGGCAACATCTGAGCCGGCACCTGGTTCAGAGAACAACTGACACCATATTGTCTTTCCAGAAATGCAATCTTGCATGTAGGTGTTTTTCTGGTCTTCTGTTCCGTACTGATCCAACATGGGTAGACACATGCCATGTGATATGTACAAAGGCCCATTGGGGAGCCGCCAGTCCCTAGCAACTTGATCGAAAATCTCTTGATGCTTCTTGGTTAGTCCAGCACCACCAAATTTCTCTGAGTAACTTAGGGCCGCTAATCCTCCATCAAACAGTTTTTGTTGAAAGTTTCTGCATTCAGCAACGCGCTCAGGGTCATCTTCCAAACTTGATTCGGATTCACCGACTCGATCACAGTTTTTCTCAAGAAAATCTAATACCTTCTCTCTGAAAGACTGTTCATCCTCAGTTGAAATATCGGCTATTTTGGTGTCTTCAGGCATTGAATGAAAATAGTTCCACTTGCCCCTCAAGTGCAATTGCTGGGCAAAAGTATTTGACTTTCCCCATTAAGGAGCTAAAGAGCCCCTATCTTCTAACCCCATGGGCATAAAAGGTCCGAAAAAACCATGTTCATAAAGACCATATCCAACGTTTCCTTCGTATGAAAAGCGTCCAACGTGGTCTACGATGCCGTATTGAGCTAGACCTTTTATTTCATCAACATCAAGTATTAAACCTTGTACCACGTCTTTGCCTTGGTGCATTCCGTGTCGCCAGTCTGAATCAATGCCATAGCCGGTTCCGATCGAAACCCAGTTTGGTAAAAGAGATTCACATTCAATCTCGAAAGAAGATCCGGGAGCCTCATTAAAAGAAATTTTTGATCTTTCAAGTAAACGTGTACCTGAGATCATCTCGTGTTCCCACTCAGGTCGTCCAAGCCATTCAGTCTCATTGCTATCGTGCCAAATTCGTACAGCTTCTTCCAGAAGCCGAGTTCCATCTTCTTGTTCGTGGCACATGTAGAGAATCGAATGGTCTTCGAACTGCATGGGAAAGTAATTCCACATCCCGCTCATCACATTCGTACCCTGACGTATGCCGTCACCTTCTGGTTCACCTACTGGTCGGATTCCCCAAGAGCGATCACGTGCTCCCCACCAAGTGTCAGAAGAAACTTCGTACCTTTGCCCATCGACTGTTATTTCGCCGGTCCATCTGCCATTTTGAGCAAAACGCTGTGTGTCGAAGACGACTCGTCCTTTGTTTCTTATGTACTGATTGGGTTCAGCGTGTGCGCGCATAGAAGCTTCCCAGGTTACATCCATTGAAACTGAGTGGTCACTGGGTTCACATCGTACTCGTAACTTTTCAAGAGGTTCAATCACCTCTATAGATATAGGACCAACTTTTATTTCAGAACGATCAAGGAGCTCAGTCGAAGATCTGACAATGTGCTGCTTCTCTTTGTGTCGTACATCTATAAATGCATCTGTTACACCCAGATTGGGATACTGACCAAGTCCGAAGATCGCGAACAGCTCATTAGAACACGAATGAAGATTGAAATAGTAACGATCATAGAAATTTCTGTCACTTGTAGCAGGATGAGAGATGAAATGAGCCGACTGGTGAACCGGATAGTCATCCCAAGACGAGACTGTCATAAATCCTCCATTAAAATCCGTTGGTATAAAAAGGTGTTTTCTGTCGATTCGCATCCTACATATTTCAATGCAAAAATGATTCAGAGATCCCGGATTGTTAAACGAGAAAGGGAAATGAATGAAAATGCTCGAAGGAAAAACCGCCTTAGTCACTGGAGCGGGGAGTGGAATTGGGCAGGCAACAGCAGAAGCTTTTGCAAAAGAAGGAATTTCACATGTTGCTCTAATTGACGTAGATAACGAGAAACTTATTTCTACTTCAAAAATTCTCGAAGGAATGAAAGTTGATTTTTCAGTTTATTGTGCTGATGTAACTAAAGAAGAAGAAGTCGAATCAGCGTTAAGTGAAATTATCTCTAGTATTGGAAGGCTCGACATTGCTTTTAACAACGCGGGTATTAATCATCCGAGTAGCAAGTTGCATGAGCTCGAGATGAAGGACTGGAATCAGATGATAGAAACCAACCTGACTTCAATTTACATATGCATGAAATATGAAATTACGCACATGCTTGGGTCTAATTACGGAGGAACAATAGTCAACACTTCCTCTGGGGCTGGGATAGTGCCAGCTCCCGGTCAAGCCCACTACACGGCAGCAAAGCATGGTGTTATCGGAATAACTAAATCAGTAGCGGCAGAATATGGACACTTGGGAATTCGTTGTAATGCTATTTGTCCGGGTCTGGTAGACACGCCGATGATAAAAGAAGATAATGGGGAACTCACGGAACGGGCTAAACGAACCCTACAGAGGATTTCTCCTGACGCAGCCTTGATAAAACCTGAACAGATAGCTGACAATGTTGTTTGGCTTTGCTCACAATCTTCTATGAAGATAAACGGACAATCGATAGTAATTGACGGCGGTGGGATTATGAGATGAATACAGCATCTAAACTGACTACTAGTAAGAACAACTGAGAGAGAGATGACAGAAGAAAACTTTTTTGACGTCATAGTCGTAGGTGCAGGTATTTCAGGTATTGGATCCGCTTACCGTCTTCAAAAAGAATGTCCAGACAGGTCTTTTGTGCTACTCGAAGGTAGACCAAATTTAGGAGGAACCTGGGATTTGTTCCGTTATCCGGGAATTCGCTCAGACAGTGATATGCATACATTAGGTTTTAGCTTCAAGCCATGGAAAGCAGCTAAATCAATCGCTGATGGCCCCGCCATTCTTGACTATTTAGAAGAGACAGTAAGCGAGTTCGGGATAAAAGAGAAAATAAAGTTCAATCACCTTGTATCTTCAGCCGACTGGTCAAACGAAAAAGCCCGCTGGACGTTGAAAGTAACCAATAGAGAAACTGGAGAGACGACCGATTTCACATCCAATTTTCTCCTAATGTGCTCAGGTTATTACAGCTACAAATCCGGATACACCCCTTCCTTTGAAGGGATGGAAAAATATCCGGGAAAGATAGTTCACCCTCAGGAATGGCCAGAGGAGCTTGACTATTCAGATAAAAAAGTTGTAGTTATAGGTTCAGGAGCGACTGCGGTAACTCTGGTGCCAGCAATAGCTGAAAAAGCAAGTCATGTAGTAATGCTCCAAAGGTCACCTACCTATGTAGTAGCGCGTCCTGATCATGACCCTTTCGCTGCTTTTCTACGAAAGATACTTCCTGAAAGAATCGCCTACTATCTGACAAGAAAGAAAAACATTTTCGGCCAAAATTACATATATAAAATGACCCGAAAGGACCCTGAAAAAGTAAAAGAGAAGCTTCTTGAAGGGGTTCGAATGGCTTTAGGTTCAGAATTTGACATCAAACGCCACTTCACGCCTTCCTACAACCCTTGGGATGAACGTCTTTGTTTAGTGCCAAATGGTGATTTATTCAAATCAATTCGGAAAGGAAAAGTCTCAGTAGTTACCGAAACTATTCAACGGTTCACCCAAAATGGAATCCTGCTAGAAACAGGTGAAGAATTAGAAGCTGACATTATTGTCACTGCAACAGGTCTGAACCTCGTGACATTAGGTGAAGTGGATTTTAAAATAGATGGTACACCTGTTGATTTTTCACAGACCTGGATATACAAAGGTCTCGCATACTCGGATGTGCCTAATTTGATTTCTACTTTCGGCTACATAAATGCCTCTTGGACTTTGAGGGCAGACATAAACAGTTCCTATGCATGTCGAGTCTTAAACCATATGAGAAAAACAGGAACACAAAAAGCCACTCCGCGACTACGAGAAAGCGATATGGACATGCCGCAAAGAGACTGGATAGAAGGTTTTTCTTCCGGTTACATGAAAAGGTCTATGTCGGAGATGCCTAAACAAGGTGACCGCGAACCCTGGTTGAACACCCAGGATTTCTACAAAGACAAGAAAATGCTTTCACGTAACACCCCAATTGAAGATGGCGTTATGGAGTTTGCGAAAATTGAAAGATGAGTAGATGAGGAATGAGTAAAGTTCCAGTTGTTCTCATATCCGGCGATGACGGTGTGCTGATTTCAAGATCGTTGAATTCTCATGTAGAAAAAGCTTTAGAGGGACAAGATAAGGCATTTGCATTGGAGGAGCTAACAGAAGAAAATTACCGTCTCGCAGAAGAGTTCCATATAAGTAAATTAATCGATGCAGTCCAAACAGCACCTTTTTTAACTAACGGCAGGGTAGTGGTAGCGCGTCATATGGGGCGATTTAGCAAAAAAGACGACTTGGAGCCATTAGTCGAATATCTGCACTCACCCATGGATACGACATCTCTGATACTTGTCTGGGAGAAAGGCAGTATTCCCCAACAGCAGAGGTTGCCGCCAGTACCAAAAAATCTTCTTGAAGCAATTGAACAATCTGGAGGTGTTTTCGAAAAACTAACAACGGGACGAGGGAAACAGGCTGAAAAATGGCTTTTAGAGGAACTTAGTGCCACGTCTGTGAATTTAACCGGACAGGCTCGAAAACGTATAACGGACCACTTTGGCGAAGACCGTACAAGAGTCATCTCGCTTTTAGAAGTTTTATCCTCTGTCTATGAAAGTGCTGCAACTTTAGAGGTTGAAGATATTGAACCTTACCTTGGAGCAGCTGGGTCAGTGATGCCATGGGACCTAACAGACTCGATCGACTCAGGAAATATCAGAGATGCCTTAGATGTTCTTAAACGGATGCTCGGAACAGACGGCAGGCATCCTTTAGGCGTTCTAGCCTTGTTGCACTCCCACTATGAAAAAATGCTAAGACTTGAAGGTTCCGGGTTAGAGGATGAGAAAGCGGTAGCAGAGACACTTTCAATTAATGCTTTCCCAGCTAAAAAAATTCTCTCTGTGTCTAGGAAATTAGGAAAAAATAATACTTTCAGAGCGATACGACTTATAGCAGAAGCTGATCTTGATTTGAAAGGTAAAAAGGGGTGGCCGCCTGAACTGGTTGTTGAAGTTCTGGTGGCGCGATTGGCAGCAATGCGATAAAGGCTAGCTATTGTTATTTAAATTTTTCTGAAGTCTGGCCTTCTCGCGGGACGCTTTATTTGCGTGTATAACACCTTTAGCGGCAGCTTTATCTATCTTCTTGATGGCAGCAACAGTGTCTTCTGATGAACCGGATTCTTTAGCTGCCTTTAGAAGAGTACGCATCTCGGAGCGAACAGAACGGTTACGTACGCGTCTAACTTCATTTTGACGGTTTCGTTTAATCTGACTCTTGATATTTGCCACGGGAATACAACCTTTTCTTTCAGCAGCAATCAATCCTAGCGTGTTAACTTAAATACTGGCATTATAAGAAAGTAAAGAATCTAATTTAATTCAAGTAATATTGTTCTCGAGAATGTACGGTCGGCAGGGATGAGTAATAAAAAGATCTGCAACACTTCGATCATCGCCCACATAGATCACGGCAAGTCCACGTTAGCTGATCGGATGCTGGAACTATGCGGCGCAGTTGACGAACGGAATATGAGAGCCCAATATCTCGACTCAATGGACCTGGAGCGCGAGAGAGGCATCACAATAAAACTTCAAAGCGTCAGGCTTGATTGGAATAACTCCGTAATAAACCTCATAGATACACCCGGTCACGTTGACTTCGGTTATGAAGTGAGTCGTTCTTTGGCAGCTTGTGAAGGTGTGATACTAGTTGTCGACGCTGCACAGGGCATCGAAGCACAGACCCTTGCTAACTGTTACCAGGCACTTGAACATGACTTGGAAATAGTTGCGGTACTGAACAAGATAGATCTACCCGCGGCTGAACCTGACCGATACGCAGAGGAAATCGAAAAAGCACTAGGAATACCTGCAGATGATGTATTTAGGATCAGTGCAAAAACAGGTGAGGGAGTCCCACAGTTGCTCGATGCTGTTGTGGAAAGGACTCCATCTCCTGCGACAGATGACAATTCACCTCTCCAAGCGCTTGTTTTTGACAGTCATTTTGATCAATACCGTGGTGTAGTTTCTTCGGTTCGAGTAATGCAGGGACGATTAGACAGTGGAATGTCAGTGCGGTTTATGCAAGCTGGAACTAATCACCAACTTGACGAAGTCGGAGTTTGGCGCCCAGATATGACACCTGTCAAAAGCTTGGGCGCAGGTGAAGTCGGTTATGTTCTTGCGGGCATAAAAGATGTTGGAGAAGCCAGATCAGGAGAGACTATAACAACTGCCACCGGAGGGAGTGAGGTTGCTCTATCCGGTTACCAGGAACCGAAACCTATGGTTTTCAGCGGTCTGTATCCAATTGATGGTGATGACTTTGGTGATCTACGAGACGCTTTGGAAAAACTCAGACTGAATGACTCGAGTTTTACATTTGAACCTGACACATCATCTGCACTTGGTTTTGGTTTCAGGTGCGGATTTTTAGGTTTGCTGCATATGGAAATAGTGCGAGAACGCCTTGAAAGAGAATTCGATTTGAATCTGATAACAACAGCACCTTCGGTTAAATACCGTATTACTCACACAAATGGAAAAATCGAAGAAATTGACAACCCTTGCGAGTTGCCTTCAGCGGGCGAAATCTCGTCAATTGAGGAACCTTGGTTATCAACTACCTTGATATCGCCATCAGAATATACAGGCACTCTGATGGAACTATGTCAAGGACGTAGAGGTGAGTTGGACAAGTTGTCATATCTATCGCCTGAACGTATCGAACTCAAATATCGCCTCCCTCTAGCAGAGGTAGTTTTAAATTTTTTTGATCAATTGAAAAGCAGAACGCAAGGATATGCAAGTCTTGACTATGAACCCGCTGGGTATATGGAATCTGACCTTGTAAGAGTGGATATTTTGCTGCAAGGAGAGCCAGTTGATGCATTCAGTGCAGTTGTTCATCGAGATGCTTCATACGAATACGGAAGAAAAATGGCAGAAAGACTAAAGGATCTAATTCCTCGCCAGCAGTTTGAGGTTCCCATACAAGCAACCATAGGTGGCCGCATAATAGCTCGCGAGACCGTAAAGGCTTTCAGGAAAGATGTAACAGCGAAACTCTACGGCGGAGATATAACGCGAAAGCGCAAATTATTGGAAAAACAGAAACAGGGTAAAAGGAAAATGAAGTCGATAGGACGTGTTGAGGTGCCACAAGAAGCTTTTGTTTCGGCTTTAAGTCTCGAAGAATGAAACAAAAATAATATAATTCTTAAAATTGCTGACAATGGGAGTAACATCCGAAGAATGCTAGATGAAAGAAAAGCAGGGATTTTAGGAGCTGTTGTCGAGGCTTATATAGAAACTGCTCAACCAGTCGGTTCAAGTTTGGTCGCGAGATCTGAATCTGTGGACGTTTCATCTTCAACGATTCGAAATGAGATGGCTTTTTTAGAGAACGAAGGTTACTTGGACCAACCGCACACTTCTGCAGGTCGAATACCTACAGAAAAGGCATACCGTTTCTTTGTTGACAATTTGTTGGGCCCAGTAAAACTAGATCGGATTGAAAGTCAACAGATCAAATCCTTTTTTGACCGGTCGCATATTGAAATCGAACAAATGTTACAGGAGACAAGCAATTTCTTAGCTGCTCTAACTGGTAGTGCAGGTGTTGTTTTATCCCCGGACTCCGACTATCAAACAGTGAGGTCTGTGCATTTAGTCGACCTTTCACCCGATCAACTTTTGCTCGTCATGGTTACTTCTAACGGAGTTGTAGAAAAACATTCTCTTGATATCGCAAAAGATATTTCGCTCAGTGAAACTGTTTTAGATGAAACAAACCAGCATCTCTTGAAACACCTAAAAGGATTTAGACTGGGTTCGCTTCCTGAAGTTCCGAAAAGTGGCAATCCTAATGTGGACTATCTGATTGAAGAAATCCAGAAAACTATTGGTTCTCTTTTCCATTCAAAAGAAACTGTTTATGTTGGAGGGACTTCCGTGCTCGCAGGTTCTCTTCCAGAGCCTGGAGGTATAAGAAAGGTATTGGATCTGCTGGAGCGTCAGATGATTGTGGTTAATTTGATCAGAGGCGTAATTGATCGTGGAATGAATGTTGTCATCGGGACAGAGACCGGTGTCGATCATCTAGCAGACTGCTCACTAGTAGTAGCTCCCTATGAGATAGATGGCGAGACTGCAGGTTCGATCGGCATTTTGGGACCAACGAGAATGGACTACACACAGGCACTTGCGACAGTCGGTATTGTCGGTCGAAGTTTGGGTGACCATTTAACCGAAGGTTAATAAATGCCTAGCGACCTTTATGAAGTTCTACAAGTTCAAAGAAACGCCTCCGCAGCGGAGATAAAAAAATCCTATAGACGGCTGGCTCGCGAGTTTCATCCGGATACTAATCCAGACGACCCAGAAGCCGAAAAGAAGTTCAAAGAGATTGCATTCGCTTACGAGATACTCTCGGATCCAGAGAGAAAATCACGCTATGACAGATTCGGGGATGTCGGGGACGCCTCATCGATGGGCGACCCCTTTGGCGGAATAGGCGACATTTTCGAATCTTTTTTCGGCTCGGGTTTTACTCAGTCGCGAAGAAGAACAGGACCTGTGCAAGGTCAAGATCTGGAGACATCTTTACAACTTGCATTCGATGAGGCAGTGTTCGGGTGTGAGAAGGAAATCAAAATAAGAACTGCGCTCGCGTGTGATACTTGTGAAGCTACAGGAGCCTCTCCGGGGTCAAATCGAGACACTTGCAGTGTTTGTAGTGGGACTGGACAGGTTCAACAAGTTAGACAGTCACTTTTGGGACAGATGATGACTTCTGCAGCTTGTAACACTTGCGGGGGAATGGGATGGGTGATACCTGACCCTTGTCAGATATGTGGTGGAGAGGGAAGAAATGTTGTAGATGACTCCTTTTTAGTGCAGGTAACAGCTGGTGTTGATGACGGAACCACTCTCCGTCTCACAGGGAGAGGTGCAGTAGGTCCTTGGGGTGGTCCGGCAGGTGATCTCTACGTTCAAATAAGGGTTGGCGGTCATCAAATTTTTGAACGTGTCGGTTATGACCTTGTAAGAACGCTTCCAGTGAAAATGACACAAGCGATTCTGGGCGTTGAAATGGAAATTGAAACGCTCGAAGGTTCAGAAAACGTGGTTATTCCTAAAGGTGTTGCTAGCGGACACGTGATGCGAATTAGGGGAAAAGGAGTTCCGCATCTACAAGGACGAGGGCGGGGAGACCTGCTTCTCGAAGTGTTAGTGGAAACTCCTAAGGATCTGACCACTGATGAAGAAAGAATCATAAGAGATTTCGCCGGATCCAGAGCAGAGGATGTAAACCCGCCGGAGGGTGGGATTATCGGCAAATTTCGGTCGGCTTTTAATTGATAGACCCAATTCCTTCTCCTGCTGCATTGAACCTTCCACATGTATTTGTGGAAGAGATAGAGAACCCTGAAATTGAGGAAGCGGACAATCATCACTTAGGCAAAGTCCTGCGTCTAAGGCACGGAGATCACATAACCGTTTCAGACGGAAAGGGTAAGTGGTGTGAATGCATCTATGGTGCGACCCTCGAAGTAGTAAGCGATGTGTTCTTTCGACCAAAACCAGCAGTTGAAATAACTATCGGTTTTTCTCTCGTTAAAAAAGGCAAACCCGAATTGATAGTTCAAAAATTAACAGAATTAGGAGTTGACAAAATCGCTCCGACAGTATCGCAGCGTTCCGTGGTTCAGTGGAGTGATAGAAAAGTCATTGAAAATGGAAAACGGCTTAACCGGATCGCCAGAGAAGCCGCCATGCAATCGAGACAGGTACATATTCCTGAAGTCATGGAAACTCAAGCTTTTTCAAATCTAGGACATGAAACCGGCGCAGCGTTGGCTCACCCAGGAGGGGAAAGAGTGACTCTCGAACACCCGTTTTTGCTTATCGGGCCAGAAGGTGGATGGACTGACGAAGAGATAGATGGTAGGAAATGTTTTTCTCTGGGGGAATCGATTTTAAGATCAGAGACAGCGGCGATTTCTGCTGGAGTTCTACTTACCTCACTGCGAGACGGAAGAGTCAAATAGGTAAGCGGCTTATTTTAAACCTTCCAGTCATTCCAGGAAACAACTTCGTCCATGGGTATACGTTTTGCGGGTTTGAAATCGGATCCAAGAGTGTGAGCTACTGTTATAAGAGCAACTTGAGTTACCTCCTCAAATGGGATACCCAGAACTTCTGAAGCTTCTTGTTCGAAAATTAGATGAATCGTCGTCCAACAGGTTCCAAGGTCGCGCTCACGTGCAGCGAGCATGAAACTCCAAGTTGAAGGAATTATCGAGCCGTAAAGAGAAGCACCGGCTAAGCCCGGCATTTGGTCAACCCGTCCGGGTAGACACGGGATCATCATTACAGGGACACGATGCATGTTTTCGGCCAAATAAGTTGCTGATTCGGTTACTCGCAGTTGCTGGGCAGCTCTTTCTTCATTTTCAGCGACTTCAGCTAACTGACCTGCACTGCCCACCATGTTTGCATAAACTTCGAAACCTTTTCTGTATATGTCAGCAAGGGCAGAACGTTTATCAGGGTCGGTGATTACCAGAAAACGCCAATTTTGACTATTGGAACCAGTAGGCGCTTGAACAGCAAGTTCCAGGCACTCATTTATGAGTTTTTCATCAACTGCACGGTCAAAATCTAGACGTTTTCTAACAGAACGTGTGGTTGAAAGGAGTTCATCAGCGGAAAGGTTAAGTTTGTCCATAAAAAAGACGATAGTGGCATTTGATGTGCATCAAGCAAATAGGTGCAAGTAAAGTCTGGTAATGCTCAAATTAACCTTCTGTATGCATCGACTGCCACACCTGACACGTGATGAGTTCCAAAATTATTGGATGAATCAACATCCACTTTCAGCTCCTCGAAATGCTGCTGAGCTTTTGGGGATAAGAAAGTATGTGCAGGTTTTTCCTATTCCGGAGGAAGACAACAAACAAGTAAAAGAAATTCGTGATGGTGCTGATGAGTTTGATGGTGTAGCTGAGATCTGGATCGATGATCTTGAAACTTTCACAACCAAATGGAAAACAGGAGAAGGCAAAAAAGCCTTTGAAAGTTTTTTAGAAGATGAAAAGAATTTTGTCGACTGGGAAAGGTCTGTTTGTTTTCTGGCTGAAGAAAAAGTTGTTCTCGGGGGACAGTAAAGAGCTTAATTCTTTTCTGCTAATTCCTTTATTCCTTGAACTGTTTTACGCATATTGACATGCTGGGTTTTCTGACGATTTGAAACGATCTTCTTTTCCAAATCGGGTGACTGTTCGATAGCGCGCGTTAAACCTGAGCTGCCTGGTCCTAAAACCATCGCAAATCTGAGTCGTGTAGCACCGGCCAAAGGTGTTAGTTGAAATTCCCAAGTCGCAGCAGGTTTCTCGAGATCACCTACAGCCCATGCAAAAACCTTGTTGGGCTCATAAGCGGTGACATGGCAAGTGACTTCCCATTCACCAAGTTTTTCATTTTTGTTACGTCCCTTAAATCTGGCACCTTCTTGCGGATCGTCATCTAACCACTCCGCTCCTTCGAACTCGTTACTAAAATTGCTCGAAATATTGATATCAGATATGAGATCCCATAATTGTCTGGGCGTGGCTTTGATATCAGTTTCTACTGTAAGGCCAGGCCCGTCCTGAAAAGCAGCTAGACCATTTGTCGGTTTCCTGGTTGTTTTGCCCCACTTTTCAAACCACGTTATTTCACGCGCTGGATCACGAGACACAGACGAGAAGTCATTTCCTATCGTATGTGCCACAGGAAGTAAGACTATTTGCGTTACTCCTTCAGGTATATCTAAAAGTTCAGCGATTCTTTTTGCATTACCTAAATGCATGGTGGTCCAAGCGCTACCTAATCCGCGTGAACGTAAAGCAAGACAAAAACTCCAAGCAGCCTGAATCACTGAGTCGAAGAGACCAGGTCGTCCGCTTCCGTCATGCTCTCCGTAGATTGTCACGAGAACAAGAACTGGTACTTCTTCGAGATGTTCAGCTAGGTAAGACGAGGCTTTAATTGTTTTCTCATTATGATGACCGGTTCCGTCTAACAGTTCAGCCTGCTCTTTTAGAAATTCGCCTCCCACTTCACGGTAGAGTTCCGCTATTTCCTTTTTCGTTTCTGAGTCACGTACAACCAGCCATCTCCGGCTTGACTGATTCCCACCTGTAGGAGCTTGTTCCGCTATGTCTATGCAATCGAGGATCAATTCATCCGAAACTTCACGTGTAAGATCCAAACGGGTTTTAACTGAACGAGTAGTTGAGAGAAGACGATCCGTTTCGCTGGTATTGAAAGACATTAACAAAAACTCCTGAATCTAAGTGATGAAGTGACTTTAGGATCAGAACATATCGAATCAAGAATTGGCGATCAACTTTTCAACCCGGACGCGGCATCAGGGACTGCAGCTCTGATAGTGGGACATTAAGCTTTATGGCTGCAGCTTCAAGATCAGGTGGCGGAGGACCAAGAGCAGAGATCAGATCGTTTAGATCTATTCCTAGAGCATCAGCTACAGAAGTCAAATCTGGAGGTTGACCACTTCCTGGAGGTGGACCTAAAGGCGGCCCAGCCGGTTTTGTAGACGCGTTGAACTGACCATTTAAACATCTAGGTATGTAAGGAAAAGTGTCTGTCATCAGATACAAATACTCGCCGTTTACCGTAACCCCATTACAACTATCCAATTTTCCATCTGTGTTTATGTGAATCCAGTCCGAAGTGTAAGTACCGTCAGGCAAAGTTCCTTGTATAGCCACTCTGTCTCCACCAGCAGGTCCGGTTGCTGAGCACCCAGTTCCTTCTCGTGGTGTTTTTTTAAGCTCATAGCCTGATTCATAAGCACCGGATTTCGAATAGTAGATGAGGTAACCATCAGCAGCGAAACCAAGATGAATCAAGTCGGTTTCTGTAGAAAAGGCATTTACTAGAAGTTGTGAAACACCGTGATAGTGGTATTCACCTGTCGGTTGAACATGTGCGTTGTTTAAATCCAAACCGAGATTGTAGGTTTTCTGGAGAGCTTCGATTCTGTAAAACTCTCCACTGTCACAACGAACAGATTCGGCTGTTCCCGGCTCGAATTTGACCCCGTTAATAGCTACACCTGTAGTTAAGACTTCTATTGATGCGCCGGTGAAAACAGGTTCAGTAGGGAATTCATAATTTGTATTCTGTTCTGAAATCGTATTGGGATTTCCTGAATTTGGAAAAGTTCCTGTCGCATGGTTCGGCAAAGCATTGCTGATTATTGAACGTACAGATTCATTTGCATCAACTGTAACCTTCGTGCCGAACTGATCATCGGAGAACGTGTAGGATCCGAGAAAAGCCGAAACT
>DBFL01000061.1:0-2251 GCA_002294285.1 Candidatus Neomicrothrix sp. UBA881 | reverse complement strand
TAGTCTCTGGTTTTGCAATGTTCGCAATTTCTTCAGCTTCGGCTACACATTCTTCAAGGTTTGAATTGTTCGCAAAACACTCTTGTTCGCATTGCAAAGAATTGGAAGCGAGTTCGCACAACTGAACAACTGCTTCGAAGCTTTCACCCTCACTGGGGATGGCAAAAAGAGGCACAGAATTAGTAGTTGTGGCGGGAGTGCTTGATGATGTAGATGAATCCGCTGTTGAAGGTGTTGGGGAGGGTTTTTCAATTTCGGATGTTTCAACATCTGAAGCGCATGCTGAGTTGATAGCAAAAACTCCGAAAACAATGAAAAACATCAAAATGTGATTTTTCGTTGTTTCTTTTTTAAGGCTATTTTTTTTGGTCAGTTTTGTTAACCCGTGGAAAAGGGTGGTTTCTTTCAAGAAATTTCCATCCAGATTTGCAGATTTTCCAAAAGGTAGTCGCTTATCAATATGCAACGTTTAAAAGCTGTAACAATAAGAGGGGCTTCTTCTGCCACGTAGATTGTCGCCAGAGGTATCTCCAGGCGACCCACTACACCCAGAGAACGTTGGGGGTAATCGGTCGCGTTTGGAAAGGAATCAACTGCAGAAATCTCAGTTGGTAGATCTGTTCCACCTATACCAGCAAGCTCGGTAGCTAGTAGTAGAAGGTCGGGTCGATTTTCCAGCGGAGGTAGTGACCACGAGAAAATAAGCTGAACTACGAGATCATCGCTGGGTATTTCGTCTTCAGGTAGTGAAACAACTTCATCTTCGAAAGACATCATGGTTCGTGGCTCTAGGTCTAAAGAGAGGTGCAGGTCTAAAGGTCCTCCGCAAGCTGTTTCCGGATGAAGGTCTATTTCGAAGGCTTGCCTCATGGAGTATGTTTCGACAAAGTGTCTTTCATCGTGCACATGAAACCCTGATTCCACTGCTAGATCTTTGAGGCTCGCTATAAATCCGGCGAGGTCAACAACAGTCAAGATTATTTCCTTTCAGTGCTGCCATCTATACAGACTAAAGGTAAAAGTGTCGGACTCATCAATTGATTGATATAACGAATATATGGATAGAGATGAAGAGGGTCTCCAAGCGCGAAGTGTTTTAAGTGATTTGCATGACGCTGTTGATTCGGTTTTTCTTGCTTTGGATAACAATGACGATTGGGGTTTATCGGGAAAACGACCGGACCAGTACATAAGTGACGTAGTTGCAGATACAGCTATTCATGAATTGTTAAAGCCGTTAGGTTATGGGATTTTAAGTGAAGAGTCAGATTTGCTTTCTCCGAAGGATGCTTCACTTCCCACTGTCGTAGTTGACCCATTAGACGGTTCCACTAATGCATCACGAGGTCTACCGTGGTTTTCAACGAGTCTGTGCGCAGTTGACGAACAGGGGCCATGGGTGGCTGTAGTAGCGGATCTCGTGCATGGCAACAGGTATGACGCTGTGAGGGGTTGGGGTGCTAGAAGAAATGGTGAGGAGATTAAACGTGATGGTTGCCCTGATTTGAGTGATTCCATTGTTGCAGTATCTGGGCTTCCTGAAAAAGATCTGGGTTGGGAGCAATTCAGAAATTTGGGATCTGCTGCTTTAGCTTTATGTTCCATCGCTGATGGCCAGTTAGATGCTTTTGTTGACTGCACACCTGATGCACATGGAGTATGGGACTATTTAGGCGGAATGTTAATTTGTGAAGAGGCTGGGGGAGTTGTTTATGAGGTGAAGAACCGCGAATTGTGTGTTTTAGATCACGGTGAGCGACGAACTCCTCTTGCGGCTGCTGGTAAAAAATTGGGTGAAGAACTTCTATCCAGGCGACAAACTTTTGAAGTGGATAAATAGAAGAAATTAATACGATAGAGTTGTAACTTCGGGCCGTTAGCTCAGTTGGCTAGAGCGCCTCCCTTACAAGGAGGATGTCGGGGGTTCAAGTCCCTCACGGCCCACTACTAAAAGGACGACAAAAGTAAAACCCCTCTTGTGCTTCATCCTTTTCTCTTATTTTCTATTTTATCTATTATTTTGCTGCAGTTCTGTTTATTAAGGAGCTGCCAGTCCAGGGAAGCCTCTGAGTGAATGATTCACATGACGGTATGTCAGACTGTAGGTATGAAAAAGGTGGGACTGCTTGTTTGTTTACTTTTGGTCGCTTCTGCTTGTGGGGGTGCTTCAGATTCTGATGATTTAGCAGCGTTGCGCGTAGAAAACGAAATGCTTAAGTCGCAAACAACTACGACTGTTGCTCCGACTACG